>DASVAI010000211.1:0-3191 GCA_036376445.1 Acidobacteriaceae bacterium | reverse complement strand
GAAAGAGACGAAGTGTGCGCACCTGGAGGTGACGCGCGGCAGGCGCTTGCCGAGTTACGCGGAGTGACCAGGAGGGCTCGAACGGATTGCGAATGGCGGGCACACGGCATGCCAGCGCTGCGCGGATAAGTGGGCGCAGCACGCGGGGGAACATGTGCGTGTGCTTGTGCGTGTCGAGGTGGGTGACGGTGATTCCCGCGGATTGCACTTTGCGAATCTGCGCGATGGCTTCGCTTTCGATTTCCTGAGGAGAGATTCGCCCGGCAAAGAGATCGAGCGTGAACGCATTCAGGCTGGAGCGCAACTGGCCCGCGGGCGCGAGAGTGGGCAGCTGGCTGGGGTGCGATTGGGGCCGCCCATCGACAAGCACGACATGGCAGCCGACGCCGAGTGAGGCCTGCTGAAATGCCGCGTGCACCGCATCGCGGAAGGCTGCGCCTGTGGCCATGAGAGTTGCGGAAGGGAGCACATTTGCGGCGTTCAATTCCAGGATGGCCTGGTTGACTCCGCCGGCGAGGCCGAAGTCGTCGGCATTGATGATGAGTCGGCGTTCTGCCGGCTGGGGAGTGTGCACGCCACGAGTCTAGCAAGAGCGCGTCAGGGTGCCCGCAGCATTGACCGGGCGGCGCGGGTTCCATAGACTCGTGAGAAGCCTCCACGCAACAGCGTCGATGGGCGGATAGCTCAGTCGGTTAGAGCGCCTGCCTTACAAGCAGGATGTCGGGGGTTCGAGTCCCTCTCTGCCCACCATGTCTTCTCATGCAAATCAATGAATCGGCTGTAAGCCGCATAAACAACCGCGATCAGTGCTTTTGGCTATCGCTGTGCGGCCGAGTCGTTTCCGTTAAGCGTTTGCTTACGTTCGAGCGAGAGCAGTCTTGCGATTACGAAGTTGAGTAACCAAGCTTTCACTTCGGGCATGATCATCAGGCGTGAGATGGGCACTCGACTTTTTCATGGAATGTGACATCTTGGTCGCGCTTCTTTTGCCTGCCACGCTGATCCATCGTCTTGGGATTGCGTGAGATCACGTGGAATTCCTGGCTCGGCTCGCCGAAATGAGTGAGTAACTCGTATTAGTGGACGCGATGTGCTCGTTGTTAGTGCCCGCACCATGCATCGGGCCTGGTGCGCGTCCAGGTCGATCGATTTTTGCGGTTGCGTTCGGGCTCACTTATTCGTACAGTAAGGAAACTCCAGTGCCTTAGTAAGCCGCAGGCGGAAGTAACCTTCCTCCAGCAGTGGCAGCCTTGGGGTGCGGTCCCTTCCAAGTCGAAGACTCCCAGACAATTTCTCTTCCTCGCAGAAGAACGATCACTTGGTCCATGCCCAATGCCGGGCTGGCCCTCGTAGCGACTCGTATTTCTTTGGAGGCTGATTATGCTGTGGCGTCGTGGCACGCTCTTCATTCCTATTGGACAGGCAGCACTGGTGGCCGCCGTCCTTTCCGGCTCTTTGGCAGGCGCACAGACCTTTCGCGGCGCTATTAACGGCACCGTTACCGATCCATCCGGAGCGGCCATTCCCGGCGCTTCCGTGCAGATCATCGATGACGCCACCGGCGTCGTGCGCCAGACCGTCTCCGCCAGCGGAGGAGACTTCAACTTCCCTGACCTTCCGCTCGGCTCGTACACCATCACAGTAAGCACTTCGGGCTTTGACACTCTCAAGATCACGAAGGTGGCTGTATCAGCCGGCGCGATCCACACGATTCCCGTCAAGCTGGCGCTCGCGCAACAGGCTACTACCGTGGAAGTGAGCGGCTCCGGCCTGGCGCTTGACACAACGACGCCGGTCCAGACGACCACCATTCCCAGTAAGACGGTGCAGGACATTCCACTGAATGGCCGCGATTTTACGCAGATGATTGGACTCGCGCCTGGTTTTGCCGGCTACTCCGCAGGGGGCTACGGCTCGGTGAATGGCACGCGTGCCAATCAGGTGAATTGGCAGATAGACGGGTCGGATAACAACGACCTCTGGCACAACATTCCCGCCGTGAATCAGGGCGGCGTTGAGAACATCGCCGGGATCACCTATCCCATCGACTCGGTAGAAGAGTTCTCGCTGCAAACCCAGTCTTCACCCGAAACCGGACGCAATCCTGGCGGGACAGTCAATCTGGTAACGAAATCGGGTACGAATAAGATCCACGGCTCCGCGTATTACTACAACCGTAATGAGGCTCTCGCCATGGTCTCCCCGTTCCAGACCGGCAACCCACCGCTGCGCAACGAGCAGTGGGGCGCCAGTGCGGGTGGGCCGTTCTGGAAGGACCATACTTTCTGGTTTGCCAACTTCGAAAAGCAGAAGTTCCGCATCGCGACCGGCAACCAGGGTACGGAACCTTCCGCCGCTTACCAGACCCAGGCCTTCGCACTCATGCAGAAATACGGAGTGGCCGTGAACTCCGCTACCAGCGCGCTGCTCAAGACGCTCTGGCCGGCTGACGCTCTGACCGGCCCTGCGCAAGGCAACAATTACAGCGGCTCTGCTCCGGAGACCGGATACAGTTACAACGGTGTCATCAAGATCGATCACAACTTCAGTGATCGGCAGTCACTCTCCGCGCGCGCCTTTCTCGGCCAGGGCAATCAGATCGCGCCTGTGTGCGGAACGTGCGTGCTTCCTTACTACTTCGAAGTGGCGCCCATCCACGTCTACAACTACTCACTCGTGCATAACTGGACGATTTCACCCCGCATCACGAACCAGATCACCATCGGCGTCAACTACTTCAACCAGATCTTCAGTGACCAGCAGACCGGTTTCGATGTCGATGCGCTTGGCTTTGTCACCAATTCGCCTTACTCGCATGCCCCGAACATCAACATCTCTGGATTTGAGCCCATCGGCCTCACGCCTCCCGAGGGCCGCAACGACATCACCGGTCACCTCGACGAAGCGCTCTCCTGGACGCTCGGCCGTCACCAGCTTCGCCTCGGCGGCGAGTATCGCCAGGCGCAGATCGATGAGTTCTATCAGCGCCACTCTACCGGCACATTCAAGTTCACAGGTTCGCAGGGCCCATGGTGTGTGAGTGGCGGTGATTGCAGCGGAAACACAGAAGCTCTGGCCGATTTCCTCGGCGGCTATCTGGCTTCTGCTTCGATTGCACGCGGCAATGCGGAGCGGCAGGTCTTCATCCACACGTTTGATCTGTTCGCGCAAGATAGTTGGCAGATCACGCC
>DASVAI010000143.1:0-7325 GCA_036376445.1 Acidobacteriaceae bacterium | reverse complement strand
TCGCGGCCGTGAACGTAGACATCCAGCGCCGCCTGATTGCCTGCCTGCAGCAGTTCGCGAAGGGCCGCAACATCGCCCAGCTCGGCGCAGCGCGAGACCATGGTTCGGGTCACGCGCGTGACCGTAAGCTGATGCCTGAGGGCATCCCGCAGCGTGAAACTCGTGCTACCCAGCTCTACCGCCTCCTCGCCGCTGAAGCGCAGCAGGCGCAACGCCTCTTCTACCAGGCAGGAGGAGTTTTCCGGCGCGATGCCGCACGCGTCGCCGACTTCATAGCGAAGCGGCGCATCGGAAATCTCGAACTCCAGATGAAAGGCCTGCTTGCTGGACGCAGCGTGTGTCAGTGCCTGCTTCTCCACGATGGCTGAAAGGTAAGGATTGTCCTTGGTGTGCGCCGCCTGGGGCACCGCCACCGGTCCCAGCGGCCTGACCGCTGCCGGCAAGGAAGAGATCAAAGCTTACGCAACAGCAAGCGGATACAGCATGGCACCGGACTCGGGTGCGGATTTCACCCTGACACCTGCCGGCACCGCGGCCGCAAATGTCTCTCTGACTCCCTCCGCTTCGACAATCACGGATCTGCAAACCGTCAGCATTGCTGTTGCGGTCTCCGGTGCAAGTGGACAGGCAGTCCCCACAGGATCAGTAAGCCTCGCGATTGCTGGCTTCACGGCGCAGCAAAATCTTCAGAACGGCGCGGCGACATTGAAGGTTCCAGCCACCGCGTTGAGCGTGGGAGCCAATCCAGTCACCGTCTACTATTCCGGCGATTCGACCTATGCGGCGGCCAGCGGCACTACCACGATTACGGTCGCTCCGGTGGCGATCTCAGTGCCGGGCGCCGTCAGCGTTACGCCGGGAAGGAACGCAACAGCAACCGTTGCCTTATCCGCGGGAAGCACATATTCGGGAACGATGAACCTGACCTGCGCCATGACTGCATCTCCAAAGGGCGCGCAGAATCTGCCGACATGCAGCTTGAACCCATGCAGCGTCGTTCTCGCTGCGAAGGGAGCTGCAAGTACGACCTTAACCATCCAGACAGCTGGAAGCAGTGTGGCCGCCAACGCCACTCCATCCGCATGGGGAATACGTTGGATCAGTACAGGAAGCACTGTGTTCGCTGCTCTCTTACTCTTCGCCCTTCCCAAGCGGCGCCGCCGTTGGCAATGGATTGCTGTGCTACTCATGACAATTGCCGCTGCCGGCGCAATCGGCTGCGGAGGCGGAAGTCAGACTCCCCCTCCACCTGCAGCGGTCGCGACGACAGCAGGAAACTACACCTTCACTGTGATTGGCACCGACAAAGCCGATTCTAAGATCACCACGTCTTCGAGCATCAGCGTCACCGTTCAGTAAGGGCTTCTCATCAGAGAATTCATCCTTTGGCGTAAATGCCCGTCCAGGATTTAGCTGGACGGGCCGCCAGATTGCAGTGCCCTTGTAACAGTCGGTTACAGATGCTCGCAGCTCACCTGATTGTTCCAGTCCACAAACGCGCCTTGCGGATTCTCCCGCCACGCCCACACATGCAGCTCGAAGAAATCGGCCAGGTGAAAACGGTTGGGCGCCGGCACGAACTGGAAGTCCTGACCATCGAGTGTCGGTGGAGTGTTCTTATTGTTCTTCAGCCATGTGGCAGCATCCACGATGTACTCAACGCCTACCAGTCTGCGTCTGTTTCCGTCCGGCTCGTAGATCAGGGCTTCCGGATACTCCGGGTCGATTTTGCCATCGCCCACCAGGGTGCCATTCACATAGTGAATGCCCATAGCGCCGTGGTCCGGACCCGTGACGCAGCCGAACGCGGGCGCATATCCGGCCGCTCTGGCGTTGTTAACGTCAAGGAACTGCTGTGTTGCCCTGCGAACAGCCAGGACAAGCCTGGCAGGCGCATCGTGACCCGCGTGCGCGGTCTGCTGCGCAAGAAGCGGTGTCATCATCATGAAACAAGTTAGCAGCAGCGCCAGAACCGTTATGGCTCCCGGACGCATAAGTGCGTTTGTTCGTGTCATAGCGATCTCCTCTCAGAATCGGTGTTGCAGTGAATGGCCCTGAGTGACAATCCCCGAAATTACAGGCGCTCTGCCTTCACCGAGATAGGAACGCCATTGGTAAGCGAATCGAATACCGGCGAGTGCCCCGTCCCTAGCTGAACGAGTTCCTCTAACTGCTCGTCCGGCACGTTGGCTTTAATTCTGAAATTGACTCGAATGCCCTGGTATCCCCGGCGGACCGTCTTATCGAGTTCCAGAAAGCCATGCAGGTCGATATCTCCTTCCAGAGATGACTCCACCTCTTCGATCTGTATGTCGCGGGCGGCCGCATGATAGACCATCGAAGTAGTCAGGCAGGCTGCTAGCGCGTGCAGCAGGTATTCCACCGGATTTGCGGCAGAGTCTGCGCCCAGAAGAATGACCGGCTCATCCGCCTTCAATACAAAGGGTTTCGCGCGCGATAACTCCTGACCGCCTCCGCGAAAGGTGTTCACGATGGAGTTGTTCCGGCCCGCTTCCTGCCATTGGTTATCAATGCGGAATGTAAACTTTGCGATAGTCGGGTCGCCCTTGATTGAATCAACCGTAGCGGCGAGGTGGTCGACGTTGACTCCGTTGACGCGAGTGGAAATAGCCTGCGTAATTGACATGGAAATGTCTCTACCTTTCGAATTTTCTAAGTGATCCTGTCCGATAGTGAGAAACTAAGGGCGGAAGCAGGCTGAAACAAGACGACATATTTGCCATCCTGCATAGGCAGTTGGGCCATGCTCTCTTTCTTTCCGAGGTATAGATATGGAAGAAATCACGGTGCTGTTTCTCGATCAGATGTTTGCGTCCACAGCCATCGGCCCGATGGAAGTCTTCCGCCATGCCGGCTCATTGTGGAATGTTCTGACCGGCATGCAGACAACGCCCCGCTTTCGCGTGACGACCGCGTCCGCTGACGGTTCTCCGGTCTGTTGCGATGGAAGGATTCAGGTGCAGCCGGAGGTTGCGCTGGAAGACATCGGCGAAACCGATCTCATTTTTGTCCCAACTACCGGTCTAAGCATTGACGACGTTGTCGAGCGCAATGCAGCGATTGTGCCCTGGTTGAAGTCTCGAAACGCGCGCGGCGTTTCCATCGCAGCCGTGTGTTCCGGAGTCGGGCTGGTTGCGGCCGCCGGCTTGCTCGACGGCAAGCGCGCCACCACGCACTGGGGCTTGGCCGAGAGGTTCCGTGAAAAATACCCCCTCGTGAAGTGGATGCCGGAGCTGATGGTGACCGAAGACCGGGGATTCTATTGCGGCGGTGGGGTGAACGCGTCGCTCGATCTCAGCATTTATCTGGTGGAGAGATACTGCGGCCACGACATCGCCATGCAAACCGCGCGCTCGCTGCTGATAGAGCCGCCACGCGCCTGGCAGTTCGGCTTCGGCATCGTTCCTTTGAAGATTGAACATACGGACGATGCCATCTCAAATGCCCAGGAGTGGATCCACAAGAATTTCGCTACGACCTTTCCTCTGGAATCGCCGGCCAAATCAGCCGGGATGAGCGTGCGCAATTTCGTGCGTCGCTTCAAGATCGCGACCGGCGATAGTCCGCTGATCTATCTGCAAAAGCTGCGCATCGCGGCGGCGAAGCGGATGCTGGAGAGCAATCTTAGTTCGATACAGGAAGTGAGCGATGCAGTGGGTTATCAGGATGCAGCTTTTTTCCGCGCGCTGTTTCAACGGCACGCGGGCGTTTCACCCAGCGTGTATCGCGAAAAGTTTGGCCCCGAGGCGGCAGTTCCTGTTGCCGCGCAGCGCCGGTAGCTCAGCCCGCCACCAGAAAATTGCCATAGCCCACGACCACAGTCGAGCCAACCAGCAGAAAAAGCCCGCAGGCGACAAGTAGGCGCGTTCTCAGGCTCGTATCACGCCATTCATGCAGCGCAATGCCCCACAAGGTAGCGAAGATGATGATGCTGGCCATGTGCAGACTCCAGCTTGAAAAATCGTACCGTCCCATCTTCGTCTGGCCCATGGAGTAGAAAAAGAACTGAAAATACCAGATCACGCCGGCCAGCGCCGCCAGCAGGTAGTTGCGTGTGAGTACGGAAGCCGGAAGCCGCGCCGAGCCCGTCGCTCGATCCGGCGCATCGGTTTCCGTGCCCATCGGGTTGCTCCCGGGCGCTCCCAAGAATTGTCGTGCCGAGCGATTGCGGAAAATTAACACAGCCGACCACAAGAGATTGGTGGCGAACCCGCCCCATAACACAACCACCAGCACCGGCAGGTTCTGCCATAGCAGCGCATGATGCTTCGCTAATAACCGCGCGCGCGTGATCTCCGCAATCGGCTTCCCTGCCGCGAGACCATAGGCGAAGCACGCGCTCATTATGCCCGCGAAGATCGCGACCGCCAAGCCTTTCGCAAATGAGTAGTCGCGCTCACCCAGCAGTGCCTTCTCCTCAGCCGAAACTTCCTTTTCCTTCGAGTAACCGGCTAGCCCATTTACCGCGATGGCAAACAGGCAGATCAAGACACCCAGCAGGATCACCTGCCCGCCGCGCTGGCGCACAATCGTCGACATTTGACCGCTGAAGATCGGTGGCATCAACGTGCCGAAAGCCGTACAGAAGCCCAGCGCGATCGCATAGCCCAGCGCGATGCCGAGATAGCGAATCGCCAGGCCGAAGGTGAGCCCGCCCACGCCCCACATCGCTCCCCAGAAGAAGGAATGCCACAGCACGGGTTGCGGCGCGTGATGGAGAATCGACGAGAGCCCGGGCACGAAGAGATACGCAATCACCGCCGGAGCAACGATCCATGCAGCAAAGCCCTGAACAATCCAGTAGATCTCCCACGACCAGCGCTTGATGGGCCGGAAGGGAATGAAGTTCGTGGCAGAGGCCAGGCCGCCAATCCAGTGATAGATAACCCCAATCAGGGGATTTGTACCCAAGCCACACCTCAGGGATCGCAGCAGAGTCGGAAGATAGTTGTTGCCCATCCTAGCGCAGCGCAATTCTGTGCGGAGAACCCGCTATTTGGAATCGCCTCCTTGCTCCGGCTAAACTCTGCCTTTGCGGAGATTGAAATGAGCGGAAGCGAAATCGGCATCGACGCATTGCAAGCTTTGGACGGCTTCCAAATCGAAATACCGTCATGGGGATTTGCAAATACCGGAACGCGCTTCGGCAAGTTTCTGCAGCCGGCGGCCGCGACCAGTCTGGAGGAGAAGTTTGCCGATGCCGCCCAGGTCCATGCACTGACCGGCGTCACGCCGCAGCTTGCGTTGCACGTGCTCTGGGATGTGCCGGAGGGCATCGCCGACGCTGCAAAAGTCCGGCAGTTGGCAGACCGCTACGGCATTCGCCCCGGCTCGATCAACCCCAATCTCTTTCAAGACCAGCAATACAAGTTCGGATCCATCTGCAATCCGGATGCCGCCATCCGCAAGCTGGCGATCGATCATCTCCTCGAGTCGGTCCGTATTGCAAAGGAACTGAAGTCGAGCGATATCTCGATCTGGATCGCGGACGGCTCCAACTATCCGGGATCGCAGAGCGTCCGCCGGCGCATCCTTTGGCTTGAGGAAGCGCTCGCCGCAACCCATGCTGCATTAGGCGACGCGCAGCGGATGCTGATTGAGTACAAACCCTTCGAGCCGGCCTTCTATCACACGGACATCGCCGATTGGGGCATGGCGTCGCGTCTCGCGCAAACCGCGGGCCCGCAGGCGCGTGTTCTGGTCGATACTGGACATCACTATCTGTCCCAGAATATCGAGCAGATCGTGGCATGGCTGCTTCACATGCGCCGGCTCGGCGGCTTCCACTTCAACGATCGCCGCTACGCAGACGACGACCTGACCATCGGCTCCATCGATCCCTACCAGGTCTTCCGCATCTTCCATGAGATCTTCAACGAGCCCGATGCGGCTCAGGTCCGTGAGATCGCGTTCATGATCGACCAGAGTCACAACCTCAAAGGAAAGATCGAAGCGATGGTGCAGACCGTGATGACGGCACAGGAACTCTACCTCAAGGCCGCGCTGGTGGATCGCGAGCGGCTCCGAGAGCTGCAGGCGGCAGGCAAAGTTGTCGAAGCGGAGGAATGCCTGCGCTCAGCCTTCTGGACCGATGTGCGCCCGGCGCTGTCGGAGTGGAGAATGAAGCGAGGACTCCATCCCAATCCGCTCGATGCGCTTGCCGAGAGTGGATACGTGGAGCGCATCACGCGCGAGCGCCGCGAGCGGAACGCAGCTTTGGCGACTTCCTACGCCTGAACTTTTATAGTGGAAGCAGGAGCAGGAGATCATGCCCGCATCAGTAGTAGATTCGCAAGCCAGAATCAAGCGCCAGTTCCAACACCTGGAAGACCGCTGGGACGAGAACACAGCCAGCGGAATGGACGAGCCGGAGCTGCTGCGCTATCGATCCAATCTGCTCGGCTCCGACCTGCGCATCACCAACTTCGGCGGCGGCAACACCAGTTCCAAAGTCGAGATGCCCGATCCGCTCACGCGCAAAAATGTGCAGGTGCTGTGGGTGAAGGGCAGCGGCGGCGACCTGGGCAGCATTCAGCGCGCAGGCTTTGCCACGCTATACATGGACAAGCTGCTCGCGCTGGAAGAGCTGTATGGCGGAGTGGAGCGCGAAGATGAGATGGCCGCCTATTACCCGCTCTGCACCTTTGGGCTTAATCCGGTGGCCGCTTCGATCGACACGCCGCTCCACGGTTTTCTGCCGTTTCCTCACGTGGACCATCTGCATCCGGACTGCGCCATCGCGCTCGCGGCGGCAGCGAATGGTCTTGAAAAAATGGAGGAGTTCAACCAGCAGTACAGCCACAAGCTGGTGTGGGTGCCGTGGCAGCGGCCGGGCTTTGAGTTGGGACTGATGCTGAAGCGCGGCGTCGAGCAGGAACCTGCATGCGACGGCATCATCCTCGGCGGACATGGACTCTTCACCTGGGGCAATACGCAGCGCGAATGTTATCTGAATACCATTGCGCTGATCGATCAGCTCACCAGCTTCATCGAGGCACATAGCGCGACGAAGAAAGACCGTATCTTCGGGGGCCGGAAACTCGAGCCGCTCACCGAGCGCAAAGATATCGCGTTGCAGATTCTCCCCATCCTTCGCGGTAAGGTGAGCGAGCAGAAGCGGATGATCGGCAGCTACTCGGATCATCCCGATGTGCTCGAGTTTGTTAACGCGGTCGACGCGCAGAAGCTCGCATACTTGGGCACAAGCTGCCCTGACCATTTCATCCGCACGAAGATTCGTCCGATGTTCGTGCCCTGGGACCCGAAGAGCGGGAAGGATGCGCTGCGCAACGAGATCGAAAAGC
>DASVAI010000140.1:0-2715 GCA_036376445.1 Acidobacteriaceae bacterium | reverse complement strand
GAGAGCGCCAGAGAGACGGTGGCGACCCAGCGGAAGGCAACCAGCGCGAGGCGGCGCAGTCCGGGAAAGGGATCGAGCGCGTCCCGGAAAATCTGCTGGGCGGTAAAGAAAGTGAGCACGCCGGAAGTGCCGTAGGCGATCCAGAAGAGGGTGCAGTAGAGGCTCGATTCGGTACCGGAAAAGAGCCCGGGAAATCCGAGCAAGGTGCAGATGAGGATGCCGCCGATGGCATTGACCAGCAGATAAGCGCGCATGGCGGGATAGATACGGTCCTTGCGCAGCACGGTGACATAGGCCGCCATGAGGAGGGCGGTCTGGAGGACCGTGGCCAACCGGAGCCAGAACAGAACGGAGTGAGGCGGCGACGAAAACATGTATCTGTTCGAAGATAGTCTCCCGGAGCAAGGACGCTCAACGTGACGCCACAGTTTTGCAGTAACCAATTCCCATTACTGAGGGTTCTAACGGGTGATCTTTTGCCGTTTGTTCGTCCTCCATCGGAGAGTGCGAAGCAGAGCGGAAATCTCCACCGGAAAGCCCTGATTCTGCACCGCATGGAAGCCCATTCGCCACCCGCAAAAAGTGCTCTGCACGTGATACAATAAAGATACCGAACGGGCCTGCTCAAGTCATTTGAATACAACTATTTAGTTGGCTCAAACGACTTGTTCCGGAGCCCCCGAAGTCACGGAGTTTCATGTCCACTCAAGAGATCGCTGCAGCCCTCCTCCCGCCCGAGCCAGAAACCACCAAATCCGGCAGTTACACGGGAAGCAATATCAAAGTGCTCGAAGGACTGGAGGCCGTGCGTCTGCGACCGGCGATGTACATCGGTAGTACCGGAGAGATGGGACTGCATCACCTGGTGTACGAGGTAGTGGACAACTCGGTGGACGAGGCGCTTGCCGGTCATGCAACCGCGGTGGATGTGACGATCCACTTCGATAACTCGATCACGGTGGTCGACGACGGGCGCGGCATTCCTGTGGACGAGATGAATCTGCCGGGCGGCGAGAAGTTGCCGGCGGTGCAGGTGGTGCTCACAAAGCTGCATGCAGGCGGCAAGTTCGATTCTTCGAACTACAAAGTTTCCGGAGGCCTGCATGGCGTGGGCGTGTCGTGCGTGAACGCGCTGAGCCAAGCCTTCGAAGTAGAGATCTGGCGCGACGACCGCACGTATGAGCAGGAGTATGCGAAGGGCAACCCCACGACCAAACTGAAGCAGACGGGAACGACCAAGCGGCGCGGGACGAAGATCCACTTCCTACCGGATAAATCCATCTTTGCGGTTACGGAATACAACTACGACACGCTGGCGCAGCGGCTGCGCGAGCTCGCCTTCCTGAACAAGGGACTGAAGATCACGCTGACGGATGAGCGCACGACCGATGCGAAGACGGGCGAGGCGAAGCGGGCGGAGTTCCGCTATGCGGGCGGGATCGCTGAGTTCATCAAGCACCTGAACAAGGGTAAGTCGGTGCTGCACGACAAGCCGATCCACATGGAGGCAGCGCGCGACGGCGTGGAGCTGGACATTGCGCTGCAGTACAACGATAGCTATTCGGAGACGGTGTTCTCGTTTGCGAACAACATCAATACCGTGGATGGCGGCACGCATCTTTCGGGCTTCCGCACGGCGCTGACGCGCACCATCAACAGCGCGGGGCAATCGCTGGGACTGTTCAAGGACGTGAAGGAGAACCTTTCCGGCGACGACGTTCGCGAGGGACTGGTGGCGGTCATCAGCGTGAAGCTGTCGCAGCCGCAGTTCGAAGGACAGACGAAGGGCAAGCTGAACTCGGATATCGCGGGCACGGTGCAGGCGTTTGTGAACGAGAAGCTGGGGATGTTCCTCGAACAGAACCCGCCGATCGCGAAGCGGATCATCAACAAGGCGATTGAAGCGGCGAGAGCGCGCGAAGCGGCACGCAAGGCACGCGACCTGACGCGGCGCAAGGGCGCGCTGGACGGCGGCGGCCTGCCGGGGAAGCTGTCTGACTGCTCTGAGCGCGAGCCGGACCGCTGCGAGCTGTATCTGGTCGAGGGCGAGTCGGCGGGCGGAACATCGCGCCAGGGCCGCGACCGGAAGTTCCAGGCGATTCTGCCGCTGAAGGGCAAGATCCTGAACGTGGAGAAGGCACGCTACGACAAGATGCTGGGCCATGAAGAGATCCGCGCGATGATCACGGCGCTGGGCTGCGGCATCGGCAAGGACGACTTCGATCCGGCGAAGCTGCGCTACGGCAAGATCATTTTGATGACGGACGCGGACGTGGACGGGTCGCACATCCGCACGCTGCTGCTGACGTTCTTCTTCCGGCACATGCAGGAGCTGATCCGGCGCGGCCATGTGTATATTGCGCAACCGCCGCTGTATCGCATCAAGAAGGGCAAGTTTGAGCAGTACATCAAGGACGACCGCGAATTTGTGAAGGTGATGGTGAAGCGCGCATCCGATGGCATGGTGATCCGCTACGGCGAGAACGGCGCGCAGAAGCATCTAGAAGGCGGCGCGCTGACCAAGTTCATGGGACAGCTCAACGACTATCTCGCCTTCTTCGAGAAGGCGGACAAGCGCATCCGCAATGAGGAGGTCACTTCCCTGCTAGCGAAGCTGGAACTGGTGCGGCGCACGGACTTTGAGTCGGCGGACGGCAAGGCTCCGGCAAAGCTGGCGCAACTGCATAAGGCTCTGCTGGGGATGCGGAAGACCTA
>DASVAI010000138.1:0-2950 GCA_036376445.1 Acidobacteriaceae bacterium | reverse complement strand
CTTACCGTAAGAACGGCGCCGTGGTGCACAACCCGGACCGGCCGCAGATCACAGATTTGGACTCGCTGCCCGACGTCACCGAGGTTTACAAGCGCGATCTCGATCCCCGGCGCTATAACGTGCCATTCCTGCTGCACCCCTTTGTGTCGCTCTACACCACTCGCGGCTGCCCCGCGCAGTGCACCTTCTGCCTTTGGCCGCAGACGCTCAGCGGTCACGCCTGGCGCAAGCGCTCCACCGACGACGTCGCCGCCGAAATGAAGTGGGCCAAGGAAAACTTCCCCCAGGTGAAGGAGTTCTTCTTCGACGACGATACCTTCAACATCCAGAAGGCGCGCACCATCGAGCTCTGCGCAAAGCTCAAGCCGCTCGGCATCACGTGGTCCTGCACCTCGCGCGTCACCACCGACCGCGACACCCTGAAGGCCATGAAGGACGCCGGCTGCCGCCTGCTCATCGTCGGTTACGAATCCGGCGACCCGCAGATCCTCAAGAACATCAAGAAGGGCGCCACCGTCGAGCGTGCCCGCGCCTTCACCAAGGACTGCCACGACCTCGGCCTCACCATCCATGCCGATTTCATTCTCGGCCTGCCTGGTGAAACCAAAGAGTCCATCCGCAACACCATCAACTTCGCCAAGACGCTGGACTGCGAGACCATCCAGGTCTCCATCGCCCACGCCTATCCCGGCACCGAGTTCTACGATTTCGCCGAGAAAAACGGCTTCATCACCAACCACAACATGGCCGATACCGGCGGCCACCAGATGGCCCATATCGAGTACCCCGGGCTGCCCGCCGAATACGTCCTCGAAATGGTCCACCGCTTCTACGACGAGTACTACTTCCGCCCCAAGGCTGCCGCTCGCGTGGTGTGGAAGGCCATCGTCAACCGCGATGTGCCGCGTCTCTACCAGGAGGCAAAGAGCTTCCTCAAGCTGCGCGCGCAACGCAACAAGATCGTCAGGGACACGAAACAACAGCAGGCCGCAAAGACTGGTCCAGTCGTGAACGCCGGGGCCTGATCGCCGACCGATACCTCATGAGAGGCGGCGCCAGACGCCTCTTCAGACGCCTTCCGGACCCTTGGACCTTTATTCACAAAGGTTGCAGGATTGGTAATCGACGCTGACGTCGCATCTGCGAAGAGCACTCCTCATCGCGGATGGGATGGAAGAACTGGATTTGTGACACGGTGATGACTCCACGCCGATACATCATCCTCGCGATCGTCACACTCACCTCGGCGCTCGGGGACACCTTCCTCGATATCGGGATGAAGCAGGTTGGCCCGGTATCCCTCCACCACCTCGGCGCCCTCATCGTCGCGCTCAAGATTCCCTGGGTACTCGCCGGCATCGTCCTGCTGGTTGGCTTCTTCGCCTCCTACCTTACGGCGCTCTCCTGGGCCGACGTCACCTTCGTGCTGCCCGCCACCTCGTTCTCCTACGTCGTCGTCGCGCTGCTCTCGCGCTTCTGGCTGCACGAACAGATCACCCCCGCGCGCTGGCTCGGCATCTTCTGCATCGTGGCCGGCGTCGGCTTCGTCACCCGCGGCCCCGCGTACACGGAACATCAGGGCGAGATCTCCGAATCCGCGGAGCCGGTTCCCGCCGTCTCCATCTGCAGCCCCGTTGCGCAGCAGGGAGTCAAGCAATGAACCCGGAAGTCTCCGGTCTCGCGCTCGCCGCCATGCTCGCGGTCAACGTCGTCACCGCCACTGCCGGCGACATCCTCATCGCCTCCGCCTTCCGTCAGATCGGCGACCTCGATCTCGTAATTGCCCGCGGCGGCCACCTGGGGGCGGCCCTCGTCGTCTTACACAACCTCCGCTTCCTCGCCGGGTTCGCTGCCATGGCCGTCAGTTTCTTCTCGCTGCTCTTCACCCTCAGCCACGCCGATGTCAGCCTGGTCGCGCCGGCCGCCGGTTCCCTCACCTTCATCGCAAACGCCGTCGCCGCTCGCATCTTCCTCAAGGAGCGCGTCAATCACCGGCGCTGGGTCGCCGCCATCTTCGTCTGCTGCGGCGTTGCCCTCCTCAAGCACTGAAGCCATCGCCCGCAACCCCCGTCCCGACCAACACCTTCATCTCGTCATCCCGACCGGAGCGAAGCGAAGTGGAGGGATCTGCTGTTCGTCTGTAGCGCAAGCAAACCGGTGGCCCATCCACGCGGAGCGTATTGGTATCTGAATATCCGCCCGGAAATGCGAGCGCGTCGTACCGGGCATGCATCTCGACGCAGGTTCGACTCGACTTCTATTCCTGACCGCTTTCCATGCCGCGCTCCGGCGTTTCCCGAAACGGGAAGAAAACAGTCGGGCCAAATGTTTGTGGCATTTTTGCCCAACAACTCGTCCCGAACAGATCCCATCGGAATAACGCACAGCGAACTTTTCGCTAGCCTTGGGGGGCTGATCGAGCCCATCCGTCAGCCCCTCTCTCGTTTTTCGGAAGCCTCAAAGCAGATCGGCGTGGCGCCGGACGGACACGGAGCATCGCTTTCAAGTGATGGTTTCCGCAACCGCGATATCAGCGCAATGTATGCTCCCTCTATTGGAGGAGCCATGAAGACTGCGCTCGTAACCATAGTGGTTTTCCTTTCCGCTGCCGCGCTCAATGTCCCCGCAACGTGTCAGACCGCAGATAAAGCCGCATCGAAAAAAGCGTCGCAGGAGCCGGAGATACCGAAATCAATCTCCGGGAGCGTTGCAGGCACGATGCAATATGTACAAGGCAATCTACTCGGCATTGCCGAAGCGATGCCCGAGGACAGGTATTCATTCATTCCAACGAAGGGGAATTTCGAAGGTGTGCGCAGCTTTGGTGAACAAATCAAGCATGTCGCCTGTGCGCAGTTCGCGTTCTTCAACGAATTCGAGGGCAAGAAACCGCCTGACGATTGCGAGAAAGGCGGACACGACACTGCAAGAACAAAGAGCGAGCTTCTCA
>DASVAI010000208.1:0-9874 GCA_036376445.1 Acidobacteriaceae bacterium | reverse complement strand
ATTTGGTACTCTCATCGGTAACGCTGTTGTGCTGTCCCTGAGTAGCGAGGTTTCGTGCCCAGTCAACAGGAAGTGCAGTGGTCACAACTCAAAGTGGGAGTGCTGGTTATTGTCGCGCTCGCCGCGCTCACTGCGCTGATCTTCCTGATGTCGGGAAGCACAGGCGGCATATTTGCGGGCAAGATCACGCTGCGATCGTACTTTGAGAATGCTGCGGGCTTGAAAGTGGGCGCGCCAGTGAATCTGGAAGGCGTGACCATCGGCACCGTGAAGTCGATCCGCATCTCGCCGGATCGCAAGCTGACGCCCGTAGAAGTGATCATGAAGGTCAGCAATCGCTACACGTCGGACGTGCGCGAGGACTCGAAGACCAACCTGGACACCATTGGGGTGCTGGGTGACACGGTAGTCAACATAGATTCCAAGCACGCAATCGGGCCACGGGTGAAGGATAACGATGAGCTGAGCACGACGGAGAGCCCGAACCTCTCCGACGTGATCAAGTCGAGCCAGGGCACGATCGAGCAAGTGAACACCATTCTGGCGAAGATCGATAGCCTGGTCGATTCACTGAACACAGGTAAAGGCTCCGTCGGCCAGTTCATCAATGATCCCGCGCTCTACAGCAAAGCCGTCCAGACCGTCGATCAACTGCAGAAGATGAGTGCCGATCTGAACGCGGGCAAGGGTTCTATCGGCAAACTGCTGAAAGACGAGACGCTATACAACAACCTGAACGACACCACGGCACGACTCAATCACATTACGACTGAAATCGATAATGGCCAGGGCACGATTGGTAAGCTACTGAAAGACAAGACCTTGTACAACAACCTGAACGAGACGGTCACCAATGCGAATCAATTGATCGCCGAGATCAACCAGGGCAAGGGCACGCTGGGAATGCTGGCGAAGGATCCCAAATTCGAAGCCAAATTCCGCGACACGGTGGATAAGCTCGATGGAATCGTGGACAAGATCAACAGTGGCCAGGGGACGATCGGGCAAATGGTGGTCAATCCATCGCTCTACAACAATGCGAACGCAATGCTCACAGAGAGTCGCAACCTGGTAACGCAGGTTCGCGAAAACCCGAAGAAATACCTTACGTTCCACGTCAAGATCTTCTGAGTGCGTATGCGCTACCCGCCCACCTACGGGCGGACGGCAATAACGCGATTGCGGGCTGGGAATGCCACGAGGGTGGGAGAGTGCCGCATACCCGAGTGGCCCTAGAATCGGCCCAGAATGAACTGGCTCAAAAAACTGTTCCCGCTCCCTGGCGACGCTCTGTACGCGGGTCAAGTCAGCAGCCCCGCCATTGTCCATAATCCGGCCCTTCGCAAACCGGTTAGTTCCATACTTCATGCATCGCCAGGCTGGAGTGCGAAACCGCCGGTCTACCGGCAAAATCAGATTCAGAGCCGCTGAACGGCGATCGTCCACATTCGCCGTCTAAATCGCGCCATTTAAGACAAATTCGTCACCATTTAACCGGACCTGCCTTCCACTCGAATAGCCGACTGAATTAGTCTTCTTTAAAGCACGACTATTTCAGTCCGATTCTATTTTCCTGGAAGGCTTTCGCTTGTCATGAGGTCGCACCGCGTCATTTCTCTGGGTTGTCTTTTCTTTGCCTTGGCGGCGATGCCGTCGTTTGCTGATTCCGCGCCTCTATCTTCCCTCATAGTCGATTCGATGCCCCTGCCAGCCGGATCTCCGGTCCATCCGGGGCAGGTACGGATTGAAGGCGTGGTGCAGGACGATTCGGGTGGGCTCCTCCCGGGCGCAAAGCTGCACTTCGCGGGCGAAGCTGGGTTTACGGCGGATGTGACAACAGACCCGACCGGCGCGTTCCACCTCGACCTCCCGGCGGGCATCTACCGGGTCTCGGCAGTGGAGCCTGGGTTCCAGCAGACAGAAGAGCCGCTGACGGTAGATCCCGGCACCGCAGTGCGGCTGACGCTCACGCTGAAAATCCAGAACAACGTGGAAAGCGTGACAGTGACCGCCTCAAATGGCTACGCGAATACGGTGCAGACGACCGCGGCGCGGATGCCGATCCGCCTGCTTGATCTGCCGCAGTCCGCTTTCACCGTGACACATCAACTGCTCGAGGATCGTGGCGTTATGAGCGTGAAGGATGCGCTGGCGGGCGTACCGGGGGTGGTGCCGACGCTGGGCGAAGGGCGCAGGGACTCGTTCTCAATCCGCGGCTTCAGTTCGCAGACTGACCAGTACATTGACGGCGTGCGCGACGATGCGCAGTACTTTCGCGATCTCTCGAATACGGAGCAGCTGGACATATTGGAAGGACCGGCGGCGGTGCTGTATGGGCGCGGCTCGTCGGGCGGCCTGGTGAACCGCGTCACGAAGAAGCCGAACATGGAGGGCCTGGAAGGCACAGTGGCCGTAACCGGCGGCAGCTATGGCGAGCGGCGGTTGGAGACGGATGCGGCAGACTCCTGGCTGAACAACACGCTGGGCGGCCGGTTGACCGGGGCCGGCGAGTACTCAGGTAGCAACCGGCACTACTTCTACATGAACCGGTATGCGTTTGCGCCGACACTGCGTTGGCGGCCCAGCGAAAACACCGACATGTATGTGCAGGTACAGCGTCTACGCGACGAGCGGCTGCCGGACCGCGGCATTGCCGCGATCGATGGACCGCAAGGCGTGGTGCCCATCGGAAACTTCTACGGCTACATTCTGGGCACGCCTACCTTTGCAGCGCCGCACGACTACCTACACGAAGGCGCGACCGACGAGACCTTCGACCTGCGGCACGACTTTCAGAACGGCTGGCACGCGCACGAAATCTTTCGCCACAGCGGCAATGTTGCAAACTTCTCGAACATTTACCTGAGCAAGCTGGACAACGACGGCACGATTATTGCGGGGACATCGTCGACGCGCGCCCATCGCGGCGGCGAGGCGATGCTGGATGTTGCGGCAGCCGATTCGGCCGTGAATCCGGTGATCACGCGCGGCCAGTACAATGCGAAAACCTTCCAGCGAAATCTCTTCGATCAGGTTGAGGCGTACCGCAGCGGACGGTTTGCAGGTGTGGGCCACCTGCTGCTGCTGGGCGGCGAGTACGGGCGGCAGACTCTGGATCGGCTGCAGTTCACAGGCACGGCGCCATCCACCACGCTCTACAACCCGGCGCCTGATCTCGCGCCGACGCTTGGCACGACGCCTTCGGTGAACAACCGCTTCTGGGGACAGACGGCAGCCTTCTACGTGCAGGACCTGATGCAGCTTGTGGCGCATTGGAAGCTGATGGCCGGCGTGCGTTTTGACAACTATAAGCAGGCATTGGATCAGCGGATCGAAAACTCGCCGGATCTGGCGCGCACCGATAATAAATGGAGCCCGCGCGTCGGGCTGCTGTTTCAGCCGAGGACGTGGAGCACGCTGTACGTGAGCTATTCGCGGAACTTCGATCCTTCCGGCGAAGGACTGAACCTGGCGACGAACAACGCCGGACTCGAACCGGAGCGCACCCAGAATTATGAAGGCGGGGCGAAGTTTTCGAGCTTCGGTGACAGGCTGATTTCGACCGTGGCGGTCTACGATCTGGACCGCGACAATATCAAGACACCGAACCCGTCGAACCCGAACCAGCTCATCCTGGCGGGCGAGCAGAGGACACTGGGTGCGAGCCTGTCGTTTCAGGGCAGCGTGACGCAGCGGTGGATGGTGTATGGCGGCTATGCATACCAGGACGCGGTGGTGACGAAGTCGCATGCAAGCTTCAACGGCGTGCCGTTCCAGGGCAAGCGACCCTACGACATTCCGCTGCACAGCGGGAGCATCTGGTCAACGTACCGCTTTGCAAACGGCTGGGGTGCGGGCGGCGGCGTGTACTTCAACACGGACAGCTTCGCTTACACGGACAACACAGTGGAACTGCCGGGCTACACGCGGCTGGAAGCGATGGTGTTCTACCACCGGCAGCATATGGAATTCGATGGGCACCTCCAGAACCTGACGAACGCCCGCTACTACGATTCGTCACACTCGGACCTGGAGCTGTTTCCTGGCGCGCCGATCAGCGGCACGATGACGGCGCGGTACCGCTTCTGATTCTCATTCGCTACGCAGGACCTCCATCGGATCAACGAGCGAGGCGCGCCAAGCCGGCCGCCATGCTGCTACGACGGCAAGTGTGGCAAACAGCGCGAGCACGACGACGTAGGTGAGAGGATCGGCGGGGCTGGTCTCGAAGAGGAAGCTGCGCATGAGGTTCGTGACGCCGTAGGCGCCTGCGACGCCCAGGAGCGCGCCAGTGGCCGTGAGCGAGAGGCTTTCACGGATGATGAGCAGGGAGACCTGCCTGCGGGTGGCGCCCAGCGCAAGCCGTAGTCCAAACTCGCGCATGCGCCAGCTCACGGTATAGGCGATGAGGCTGTAGACGCCGATGGCCCCGACCACGATGGCGAGCACCGCAAAGAATGTGAGCAGGATGGCAAGGGAGCGCGGCGTGGCGGTGGAGGCAGCGACGACCTGATCCATGGTGCGGATGCGTGTGACCGGGATATTGGGATTGATCACCGCGACCATGCGGCGCAACTGGCCGGCAATTTCGCCCGCACCGAGATTCGAGCGCAGCACGATGTTCATCACGGGCTTTTCGTTGTTGGGGCTAAGCGGCAGATAAACTTCCCCGCCGGCGCCACTGTCGAGGCTTTCATGCCGTGTGTCGCTGACCACTCCGACGACGATCGATGCGGTCTTCATATCCAAGACTGCGGGCGAAGGCTCGACGCCGACGTCCTGTAGGTGCTTGCCGATTGGGTCCTGATTGGGCCACAGACGATTGGCGAGCGACTGGTCGACGAGGACGGCACGGGTGGCGCCTGTGGCATCGAGCGATTCAAAGAGCCGGCCGCGGCGGAGCTGTATGTCCATGAGCGGCAGGTATTCTGCCGAAACGATGCGGCTGGATGCGGTCAGGGCGAGTTGGCTGGCGCTGCGCGGGTGGCCCTCGGCGTCGAAGACATACCATGTGTCAAAGCCGGTGAGGGGCAAGGCGTCGACGAGTGCAGCGTCGGTGATGCCGGCGAGTCCGTGGACGCGCGCGACGAGGTTCCGGTAGAAAGCCGTGCAGGCACCCTTGCTATGGCAAGCGTCGTGGTCGAGAGAGATCTCGGCGCTGACAAGGCTTTGCGTGCGGAAGCCGGGATCCACGCTCGAGAGGCGCGATAGGCTGCGCAGCATGATCCCGGCGGCGGTGATAACGACGACGGCGAGGGCAATCTGGCCAATGACCAACAGGCGCGAGGTGCGGAAACGGCCTGCCGAGCCGAAGATGTTGGTCTCATTCATGCGAAGCGAGCTTTGCAGGTCGAAACCGGCGGCCTTCCGTGCGGGCGCGAGGCCGGCGAGTATGCCGGTGATGAGCGAAACGATGAGAGCGACGATAAGGACATCGCCGCGCAAAGCTATGTTCGCGAGGCGTGGTGTGTCCGGCGGGAGCAGCAGCTTGAGCGCATGAAGTGTCACAGGGGCGAGCGCGATTCCGGCGGCGCCGGAGAGCACTGCGATCAGGCCGCTCTCAGTCAGGACCTGTTGGAGCAGGCGGCGGGTGCTGGCGCCAAGAGCACGACGCAGGGCCATCTCACGCTGCCGCGAAGCAGCACGTGCAAGCATCAGGTTAGCCACATTCGCACAAGCGATGAGCAACACCATGATAACCGCTCCAAAGAGCAGTAGCAGTTTGGGGCGCATCTGGCCGACGATCGAATCCAGCAACGGGGCGACCAGGACACTGGCGACCCAATCGTCCGGCATGCGCCAGGGAAACAGCGTGAGCATCTGCCGGTGCAAAGAGCGCAGCTCGGCCTGGGCGAGCGACGGCTGGACACCGTCCTTCAAGCGGCCAATGGCGCGGAAGCCGAAGACGGCCCAGGGATCGATGTTGTCACTGGGCTTGAAGGAGATAGGAATCCAGAACTGCGTGGTGGCATCCGGGAAGGAGACCCCAGCGGGCGCGACGCCGATGATCTCGCGGCTGACACCATCGATCAGGATCTTCTGGCCGGCAACATCAGGATCGCTGCCAAACCGCTGCTGCCAATAGCCATGGCTGAGGACCACGACGCGATCCTCGCCGGTTTGCTGTTCCGGTGTAGAGAAGAATCGGCCAAGCGCGGGACGCACGCCAAGGGTCTCGAAGAGGTTGACGCTGACGGCACTACCGAAGGCGCGGTCCGATGAGGTGCTGTTGCTGATGTTGTACTCGGCGTCGAACGTGTAGCCGGAGATGGACGCGAAGGTGGTGGCACGCCTTTGGTACTCGCGAATCCAGCCTTTGGGGAAGCTCGATAGGCCCGATTGCGCATCGATTTGCACCAGGCGATTCGGATGAGGGAAGGGCAGCGGCTGGAGCAGGATGGAGTCGAGCACGCTAAAGATAGCGGTATTGGTGCCGATGCCGAGTGCGAGCGTGAGGATAGCGACAGCCGCGAAAGCGGGGCGGCGGCGGAGCTGGCGCACGGCGTAGTACAGATCCTGAAGGAACCTCTTCATCGGAACTCCTCCTGCTCTCCGGCTCGCATGTGGACCGCCATTCCTGCTCCGGCAGTAAACGGGCTGTGATTCGAAAGATAGCTCTGCGTTGGGCGGTTCGCGGGCGGCGGCGGTGCGTCCGGTCTTGTGGGCTGGTGTCCGAATACGAACATTTGCGCAATCGGATTCCGCAAACTGCATTCCCTTGCACTTTTCGGGAGCGAAGGTGAAACTCGCTGCATTTTTGGAGTTGAATCATCCCAAAGTGCTACCCGATTTTTCCAAGCCAGCGACCTGCGACTGGTCGCATGCGGATCTGGAGCTGTTTCCCGGCGCGCCGATCAGCGGCACCATGACAGCGCGGTACCGGTTCTGAGCACAGCAGGATTTATCATTGCATTCGGTGAAATCTGCGGTTCTGAAGGGCTGATTTGAACGCGTTGCGACGGGCCATTCCTGTCCCTCTCCGGCGATCGCTGAAACAACTGTATCTGCGCACGCTCGACGTCACTGATATGCCGGCACGGCGGCGGCAAATGATACCGCCGCGCACGCTGTATTTCGTTGGGGACGGCGATTACAGGAGGGTCGGGCTGGAGTTCCGGGGGCTCTTCACGCAGTACGGCGGGCTGAAGCCGGAAGACCGGGTGCTCGATGTGGGTTGCGGGATCGGCCGAATGGCGGTTCCGCTGACCGATTTCCTTTCCGGGCCGGGCGGCTATGAGGGCTTCGATATTGTGAAGAAGGCCGTGGAGTGGTGCCAGCGCAGCATCACGCCCCGGTTCCCGAATTTCCATTTCCGGCATTCGGATGTCCGCAACCGGTTTTACAACCCGCATGGGTTGTACGAGGCTTCCGCGTACCGATTTCCTTACGAGGATGGCAGCTTCGAGTTTGTGTTCCTGACCTCGGTGTTCACACATATGTTTCCGCAAGACCTGGAGAACTACGCAGGGGAGATTGCGCGCGTGATGAAGCCGGGCGGACGATGCTTCGTCACCTTGTTTCTGCTGAATGAGGAATCGAAGGCGCTGATCGCCGGCGGGCAGAGCACGCAGAACTTTGCCTTTCCGCTGGAGGGGTGCGTTACGGCCGATCCGACGAATCCGGAGGGCTCGCTTGCGTTTGAGGAGAGCTATATGCGGGAGCTGCTGGCCGGCCTGCGGCTCTCGGTCATCGAACCGATTCATTATGGTTCCTGGTGCGGGAGGAAAGACTTCCTGAGCTATCAGGACATTCTCGTTGCGACGAAAGGCTGATCTGCAGAGGCTTTCCGGTGACTGCAGGCGGGTGGTTAGGAATAGATGTTGCTACAACTCGTTCCTGTTCCTTGTTGGATGGCCCCAAAGTGCTACGGATTTCCGTACGCCATCGAGTGGGCAGGGCGTCTATGCTTCCAGAGTGCTTGGGTTGATGCTGCGCACGGCTACGTCCTGTTCCAGTGTGGACTTCTTTGACAGAAGAGCCACGGGAACAGCGGAACCCCGTCCAGGATGAGACGAAAGCACTCTCAGCGGAGGCTCATGGCAGAGTGGGGCGAATCGGGGACAGCAGTGGATCCTGAACTGAGTGCGCCCGCGGAGCAGCCTCTTGCGCCGGTAGCGGCCGGCGAACACGAGCCTTCGTATCCGCAGCTGCATGCTCCACGGCGGGCGGCGGCGGCGTTCATCTTTGTCACCATCGCGCTGGACATGCTGGCAATGGGGATGATCGCGCCGGTG
This sequence comes from Acidobacteriaceae bacterium, assembly GCA_036376445.1. GTDB lineage: Bacteria > Acidobacteriota > Terriglobia > Terriglobales > Acidobacteriaceae > KBS-83. The sequence goes on along the minus strand of DASVAI010000208.1, from coordinate 1,640 downwards.
CTGCCGCAACTCATCACCAGCTTCATGGGCGGGAACACCGCGAGCGGCGCGGAGATGTTCGGCATCTTCGGAACGGTGTGGGCGGTGATGCAGTTTGGGTTCTCGCCGTTGCTGGGGTCGCTGTCGGACCGCTTCGGGCGGCGGCCGATCGTGCTGCTGTCGAACTTCGGTCTGGGCGCGGATTACATCGTGATGGCGATTGCGCCAACGCTGGGCTGGCTCTTTCTGGGGCGGGTTGTTTCCGGGATTACGTCGGCGAGCGTGCCGACGGCGATGGCGTACATCGCGGACGTGACTGATCCGAAAAAGCGCGCGGAAGCGTTCGGCATGGTGAGTGCCGCCTTTGGGCTGGGGTTTGTGCTGGGGCCGGCGCTGGGCGGCGTGCTGGGGAACGTGAGCCCGCGGCTTCCCTTCTGGGTGGCCGGTGCGATGAGCCTGCTGAATGCGATGTACGGCTTGTTCGTGCTGCCGGAGTCGCTGAGCAAGGAGCATCGGGGCGTGTTCTCCTGGCGCCAGGCGAATCCGGTCGGATCACTCACGCTGCTGCGGCGGCATCGGGAGCTCTTCGGGATGGGGCTGGTGCTGCTGTTGAGCTACCTAACGCAGCAGTCGCTGGTGAACACCTGGGTGCTGTACACCGACTATCGCTACCAGTGGAGCGCGCGGGCGGTCGGCTTGTCACTGGCGCTGGTGGGCGTTGGGTCGGTGATTGTGGGGGCGCTGCTGGTGCGTCCGCTGGTGAAGCGATGGGGACAGCGGAAGACGCTTCTGTTCGGGCTGGGGATTGGCTGGATTGGCTTTGCGATTTTCGGGCTCGCGCCGGTGGGATGGATCTTTCTGCTGGGGATTCCGCTGATGAACCTGTGGGGACTGGCCGGGCCCACCGCGCAGGGGCTGATGAGCGTGCACGTGACGCCCTCCGAGCAGGGGCAACTGCAGGGCGCGGTGCAGTGCATCCGCGGGCTGACGGCGCTGGTGGGACCGGGGCTGTTCACGTTTGTGTTTGCCGCTGCGATCAAGCCCTCGACGCCATTGCACCTGCCGGGTGCCCCGTTCCTGCTGGCGGCGGCGATCCTGCTGAGTGCGCTGCCGGTGGCGGCCGCAGTGACACGGGCGCGGGCGGCGTAACATTACCCCTACCCCCCTCCCGCTGCGGGGGGCTGCCGTGTATCTCCCTCAGTCACAATGGGTTAGAGGCGCTTCCGTCCATCAAATTCCTCTTTCTAAACGACTTATCGCTTAAGTCTTCATTCGAGAGGACTTAAGTGCGGTGGCGCCGGCGAACTAACCACATCCTCTGGCGAGATGTGGGGGCACCCATTTCCCGGCAAACGACTCCCGCAAACCACTGAACTGGGCGAGTCAGCGAAATGAAAAAGCCACCGCTGTTGGGGTGGCTTCTCTTTCCTGATGCTCTATTTCTATTGTAGCGAATTGAGGGGAATTAACCGGCAGGTTTTTCGGAGAAAAGTTCCGTCACGGTTTCAAATTGGGATCGGTTCAAAGCGATCGCTGTGGGGCGAGACCGAGCCATCTCTTGATGAGCGGCTTGAGCCCGAGCCAGAGGCCGCTGAGGAGGTTCGTCCATGCAGACGCCCTCAGCACCTGGATCACGCCCGGCTCTGCGAAGGTGTGCGCAT
>DASVAI010000206.1:0-5682 GCA_036376445.1 Acidobacteriaceae bacterium | reverse complement strand
AAGCGGCATCACCATTGTGGCGGCTATGGGCATCGCCAGCGCCGTTTACTGGATGTCGCGCAAGCACCCCAGCCCTGATGAGTTGGAGCGCGATCGCCGCGATGCGCTGGTGCAGAAGGGACGCATCATCGACGCCACCGTGCTCGACATTTCCGAGGTATCGCCCGAAGAGTCCGATCGTCCTCTCGGCATGCAGCTCATTCTCTACCAATACGACGTCGCGGGCGTCACCTACGAATGCTCGCAGGACGTCACACTTCTGCAGCACGTCGTCGACATTCACAAGATCCGCCTCAGCTTCCCGGCCTCAGTACGCTACGATCCGCACAATCCCGGCAACAGCCTCATCGTGGCGGAAAACTGGAGCGGCCTGCGCGATACCGCCAACTCCATCCCGTTGCACCCGCTGCGCCGCGCCAACGCCCGGCAGGCCATCGTCTAAGCCGAATCAACGCTTCATTCGCACGATCGCCGCACTAGCCGAAGGTATCTGTAACACGCAAGCGCCGCCCGCCGTATGCAGCGGTTGGTATCGTCCATGCCAGCTTCCGTCAGGCCCGACCGCCGTTTCTCCAAGCGTGACGTTGGACCTGCTCGCGAGTGAAGGCGCAGTGAGCCACAGCACACGCGGGTCATGCAGGCCCAGATTCAACGTAATTTGTGCCTCCGCATCAACGGTGTCTTTGTTGATGATCACTATGCTGCACATACCGTCGGCCGCGGACGATGCGTATGCCGTCAGATTCAATTCTTCTGCATCGTAGTGCACCGCCACCCTGTCGCCTCGGCACCCTTCAGCAAAAGCCAACATGCCGTAATACTCCGGTGCCGCGGTGTAGTGGCCGTGTTGATCATCGGCAATCGGGGAGTAGCTGCTCACAAAATCGAGCTGATTCACGCCTGTCTCTACATTCACGCCGCCCGCATCATGCCATGCCAGCACGCACAGATAATCCAGCACCCACAGCGCGGCAACGAACGTGTTGCTCACCCCGGGCCGGCCGCCGCCCGAGAAAGAATTGGTCTCGCAGATGCGATACGGAATACCTGTCTTCCGGCTCGCGGTTTGCATGCGCTCAAGCATTGCGCTCAGCTTCCGATCGGGATTTAGCAGCTTCTCTGCCGTGCTCCGCGGATTCTGTCCTTCACGATAGTAGTGGTGTGTCAGCAGCCGCAGATCGCGTCCTTCGTCCTCCGCGAAGCGTTCCACCCAGTCCGTCTGCACTGCGGCATCTGGCCCGGCAAAAGCAGGATGCGGCAGCGCATCGCGCACCGCTATTTTGTACCGCCTGTACTCCCGCAGATATGTATCGTAGGAGTAGTTCCGCCGGTGTCCCTCGTGTACATACAGATCGGGCTCATTACCGATCTCGAATGCCAGCAGCCGCTCGCCCACCGCGCGTGCAACTGCGCGGGCTTCCGTCACCGCATCCTCGACACTGCCATTCCCCAGGTTCAGTCCCCAGATCAGCGACCATCCCGTCGCATCCAGAAATCCGCCCAGGTCCTGCAGCGCGTTTGCGTTCACCACCGTCGCTTTCGGTGCCGCAGCCGCCTTTGCCTTCGCCGAGTAAGCAGAATAGTCCGAAGTGTTCCCGCCGATCCGGATCACGCCGCGCGCTCCCAGCCGCCGCACCAGCGCAACATAATTCCCATCGCTCGCGGACAGCAGCCCGTGCGTCGCCACAGAAGATATCTCGTAGCCCAGCCCCATGAAGTCCACCGGTATGGCACCCAGGCGGCGCTCGCTATCGATCCTTATTTCAATCCGTTTTCCTGGCTCTGCCCAGCCGGGCAGGCCGGACGCGCATGCTGTCAGCCCGGCATTCCGAAGAAAATCTCTACGTCGCATTCGTCAATCTCACACCAGTCTCGTTTCTACGCATATAAGCACTTTGGTCTAATCCATCAAATCGTTCAGGATGCAAATCGCCCCAGCATCCCTCTAAACTGGAGATATGCACGTTCACGGAGCCCACAGCCCGCGCACGCAGCGCATCCTGCGCCTGTCGCTTGTGGCCACCAGTGCATACGTGCTCGTCACCTTCATCGCCGGGCTGCGTGCCCATTCGCTCGCGCTCATTTCCGAGGCTGGTCACAACGTCTCGGACGCGCTCGCGCTTCTGCTCTCCTTCGTCGCTGTCTACTTCCAGGCCCGCCCTGCGTCCGACGAGAAGACCTTCGGTTATCAGCGCGCCGGCGTGCTCGCAGCATTCATCAATGCGCTCACGCTGATCGTCATCGCTGGCGTCATCGCGATCGAGGCCGTGCACCGCCTCAGCAATCCGGTAACCGTGCAGCCACGGCTCATGATGATCGTCGCCGCCGCCGGCGTGGTGATGAACGGCGTCATCGCCGCCTTCCTCTTCAGCGGCAGCCGCGACGTCAACATCCGCTCCACCTTCATCCACATGCTCGGCGACACGCTCTCGACAGCCGCGGTTATCGTCGGCGGCATCGCGATTCTCCTCACCGGCCGCAACTGGATCGACCCCGTCCTCTCGCTGCTGATCGCCGCGCTCATCCTGTGGAGCTCCATTTCCATCGTGCGCGAGACGTTGAACATCCTGCTCGAAGGCACGCCCCGCGGCCTCTCCGTTCCGGAGATTCGCAACTCCCTCGCGACCATCAGCGGCGTTCTCGACGTGCACGACCTCCATGTCTGGAGCCTCGGCTCGCAGACCCGCGCGCTCGCCACCCACGTCACCATCGAAGACATCCCGCCATCGGAAAGCAATCGCATCCTCGGCGAGATTCGCGAGCACCTGCTGCACCGCTACGGCATCTACCACACCACCGTGCAGTTCGAGCACGCGGCATGCGAAGAGACTCACGGCTGCGTCGAAGTCGTCGAGCAGGCCCACGACCACACACACGTCGGCCACCAGCACTGAAAGCGATCTGCTGCTCCGGTGGTAGTGCGAAGAAGCCCGGTGCCCCATCCTATGCAAGCGTAGAGTGGGCGTATCCCGTCGACGCGAAGCGATCTCCGAATAAAATTCCGTTATGCCCGAACCCACACCGGACGTCCTCACTCGCGCCAAGCGCATTCGCCTCTTCCTCATGGACATCGACGGCACGCTCTCCAGCGGTGTCTGTCTCATCTCGCTGCCCAATGACGGCGGCGTCGCCGAGATGAAGAACTTTGATCCTCACGACGGCCTTGGCCTCAAGCTCGTGCGCACCATGGGCATCCGGACTGGTTTCATCACCGGCCGCAAGTCTCCCGCAGTCGCGCAGCGAGCGCGTGAATGTGACGTGGATTACGTCTATCTTGGCCAGGCGAAGAAGACCGAAGCATACGAAGAGTGCCTTCGCAAAGCAGGCGTCACCGACGAAGAAACCGCATACCTCGGCGACGATCTTCCCGACATGCCGCTCAGTCGCCGCGCCGGACTCGCTATTGCGGTGGCCGACGCCGCGCCGGAGCTCAAAGCCATCAGTCACTACATCACCGACAGCCGCGGCGGCCAAGGCGCAGCCCGCGAAGTCGTCGAACTCATCCTGAGAGCCCAGGGAGTCTGGGAGACCGCAATCCCCCTCGCCCTCGCATAAAACAAGGCGCGTCATCCTAAGCGAAAGATGACCAGCCGCAACTAGGATTGGCCGACTTACCGGCTCGCTGACTTGCTCACTAAGCCGGCAACACCGGAGTAGCCGCAATCAGCGCCCGCGTATAAGCCTCACGGGGCGCACTGCACAGCGCATCCGCTTCGCCCTCCTCCACCACGCGCCCGCCCTGCATCACCACGATGCGGTCCGCAAGATACCGCACCAGCGGCATGGAGTGCGTGATAAACAGGTATGCCATGCCATGCTCGCGCTGCAGCGCGCCCAGCAGGTTCACGATCTGCGCCCCCACGCTCACGTCGAGCGCCGACACCGGTTCATCCAGCACCAGCAACTCCGGCCGCAGTGCCAGTGCCCGCGCAATGTTGATGCGCTGCCTCTGCCCTCCGGAGAACTCATGCGGATAGCGCGCCAGCGCCGAGTCATCCAGCCCCACGCTTCGCAGCAGCGCAATAACGTGTTCGCGCTGTGCCTTGCGGCCGCGCGGCACATGCGCTTCGCTCCCCGCCAGCGCGGAGTGGATCTGGAACGGCTCACACACGATCTGCTCCACCCGCATACGCGGATTCAGCGCCGCATAGGGGTCTTGGAACACCGGCTGCATGCGCCGCCGCATCCAGCGCAGCCGCGCGCCGCGCGCCCGCGCCACCACCGCCCCGTCAAACAGCACCTCGCCCGCCGTCGGCTCGATCAGGCCCAGCACCATGCGCGACACCGTGCTCTTGCCCGAGCCCGATTCGCCCACCACGCCCAGCGTCTCGCCGCGCGCAATCGTAAACGACACGTCGTCCACTACCAGTGCCGCCCCTGACGACGATGGATAGCTCTTCGAGATCCCGTGCACTTCGAGCAGCGCCATGCGCGCATCCTAGAGCATTTCTCGTGATTCTGTAAGTGCCGTTTGGCTGGTCAAGAACAGAGGATGGCTCTATGATCCGGCTCAGCTATTCCAGCCTTTGTCGAATCCGAGGAATCCGTGCCACTCGACCGCCGCAACTTCCTTGCTGTTTGTTCTACCGCAGGCGTCGCTGGCACGTTGCTGCCAGGGATCCTTTACGGCATGGCAGCACGGGCAGAGCAGCAGGAAAGCAAGCCTTCCCGGAATCAGCCGCCCGTCACGAGCGAGATGCTCGAGGCCGCAGCCGCCTTGGCGGGCGTGTCGCTTACCGCGGACCAACGCGCCATGATGCTTGACGGCCTGAATCAGCGGCGCGCCTCCTACAGCGCGATCCGCGCGCTGCATATTCCAAACCGCGTCGCTCCGGCCTACATCTTCGATCCCTTGCCGCCTGGTGCCACTGTGAATACAGAAAGTGGTCCGATGCGGATCAGCAAGGCGCCCGCCATCGCGCATGCGCCCAGGAATCTCGAAGATCTTGCCTTCTTTCCATTGCGTGAATTGGCGGAATACGTCAGAACAAAGAAAGTCTCATCCGCCGCGTTGACGGAAATGTATTTGGCGCGGCTCAAGCGGTATGACCCCATGCTGCATTTCGTCGTTACGCTTACAGATGAGCGTGCCGCTGCACAGGCGCGCGAAGCCGATCGCGAGATCGCCGCAGGGAAATATCGCGGCCCGCTGCATGGACTGCCCTGGGGCGCAAAAGATCTGCTCGCTGTGAAGGGATATCCGACAACCTGGGGTGCGGGCGGCTTTGAGCGCCAGGCCTTCGAGGAAGACGCGACAGTTGTGAAGCGTCTCGACGCCGCTGGCGCCGTACTCGTCGCCAAGACCACGCTGGGTGCGCTCGCGATGGGTGACAAATGGTTCGGCGGGCGCACGCGCAATCCTTGGAACCCGAAGCAGGGCTCGAGTGGCTCTTCCGCCGGTTCTTCCTCGGCCGTCGCCGCCGGATGCGTTGCCTTCGCGATCGGATCGGAAACGTTAGGTTCGATCTCTTCGCCGTCAACACGCTGCGGCGCCACCGGGCTACGCCCCACCTTCGGATTCGTCCCACGCACTGGCGCGATGGCCCTGAGCTGGACCATGGATAAGCTCGGTCCCATCTGCCGCGCGGTAGAGGACTGCGCCATAGTTACGCAATTCATCCATGGTCCCGACGGTCACGATCTATCCGCACGCAACGCTGGCTTTACGTGGGACGCCGCATT
>DASVAI010000119.1:0-18939 GCA_036376445.1 Acidobacteriaceae bacterium | reverse complement strand
GCCTGAAGGTGATGGAGTGCGGTTACATCACGGACCGCCAGATTGAGGCGAGCCGTGTCGCGATGACCAGCTTCATCAAGCGTGGCGGCAAGATCTGGCTGCGGCTGTTTCCCGACAAGCCAGTGACCAAGAAGCCGGCCGAAACCCGTATGGGCAAGGGCAAGGGCGCGCCGGACCACTGGGTCGCCGTTGTGCGGCCGGGCAAGGTGCTCTTCGAGATGGAAGGCGTTACCCCGGATGTCGCTCAGGAGGCGATGCGTCTTGCAGCGCATAAGCTCCCGCTCAAGACGCGTTTTGTGATGCGCCATGATGTGGCGGTCGCAACGGCGGCGACGAAGTAAATGGAATGAACTTCGCCGGGCGATCGCTGTGCGGCGGATGGATGACGATGAAGGGCCAGCCCGCAAGAGAGCGGCCCGGAAGACGAGATCTGAGATGGAACTGGACAAGATTCGTAACCTGAGTGTGGATGAATTGCGGCACGAGGAGCAGCAGGCTTCCGAGCAGCTCTTCCGCCTGCGCTTTCAGCTTCGCCTGGGGCAGACCGAGGGCGTGAAGAAGCTGCGCGGCGTGAAGAAAGACATTGCGCGCATGAAGACCATCGCGCGCGAGCGCGAGCTGGGATTGAATGCTGCCCTGCACGGACAGTCGGCTGACGCGTCTGCGGCGCCGAAGAAGGTGCCAAAGAAGCCGGTGAAGAAGGCGGCACCGAAGAAGGTTGCAAAGAAGGCGACCGCGAAGAAATCTACCGCAAAGAAGACTACGAAGAAGGAGGCTCGGTAAGCGATGAGCGAGCAGGTAATGACGAGTGAGCAGCTGGCCGCGACCGAGCGCCGCAATGAAAAGGTCGGGCATGTGGTTTCGACCAAGATGCAGAAGACCATCGTGGTCGAAGTGGAGATGCGCAAGGCGCACCCCAAGTACAAGCGGACGGTGCGGCTGACCAAGAAGTTTTACGCGCATGACGAGGGCAACACGGCGCGCGTGGGCGATATGGTGCGTATCCGCGAGACGCGTCCGCTGAGCAAGCTGAAGCGGTGGCAGTTGCAGGAGATCCTGCGGCGCTCGACGCTTGCGCAGGTGCAGGCAGCTGAGGCGGCGGCCAACCCTGAGCTGACGGCGTAAAAGATTTCAGAGGATTCACCACGAACCCGGCAGGGAACGGAGACAAGAACGATGGCAGTACAGATGAGATCGATGCTCGAGGTGGCCGACAACTCCGGCGCCCGCAAGTTGCAGATGATCCTGCCCCTGGGCGGCGCCAGCGGCAAGAAGGCCGGCCTCGGTGACGTGATCACGGCCGCGGTGAAGGAGGCTTCGCCCGACGGTCAGGTGAAGAAGGGCAAAGTCGTCAGGGCAGTCGTGGTGCGGTTGCGCAAAGAAGCACGCCGCCGCGATGGCACCTACATCCGGTTTGATTCGAACGCGGCGGTGCTCATCAATGAAGCCGGCGAGCCGGTGGGCACGCGAGTCTTCGGCCCGGTGGCCCGTGAGCTGCGTGAGAAGAAGTTTCTGAAGATTGTATCGCTGGCGCCTGAGGTCCTTTAAGCAGGCTCAGGTTGCAGCGCAGGAGAGATGAGATGGCGGGAATGAAGATTCAGCGCAACGACACCGTGATGGTGATCGCCGGGTCGGATAAAGGCAAGAAGGGTCGCGTGCTGCGCGTGATGCCGGACGAGGGTCGGCTGCTGGTTGAGCATGTGCGCGTGGTGAAGAAGAATGTGCGCCCGAATCCGCAGCGCAATATCAAGGGCGGCATTGCCGAGCAGGAATCGCCGATCCAAATTTCCAATGTGATGCTGATCTGCCCGAGCTGCGGACCATCGCGCGTGGGCTACAAGTTCGAAGGTGACACCAAGGTACGCGTCTGCAAGAAGTGCGGCGAGGCAATTACGCCCAAGGGCAAGAAGTAACAGCAGGTTTGGAACAAGCTACGTAACGGTACACGGGCACAGAACGAAAGCCCACTCCGGGACCGTGGCAGAGAGAACGAGAGATAGCAATGTCGACACGACTGCGTGAGAAGTATCAGAAAGAGATCCGGCCGGCGCTCCAGAAGGAGTTGGGCCTCGAAAACCCCATGGCGGTGCCGCGGCTTGAGAAGATCGTCGTGAACATGGGACTCGGAGAAGCGACGCAGAACCCGAAGATGCTCGATCCGCTCGTCGCCGATCTGACCTCGATTGCCGGACAGAAGCCGGTGTCCACCAAGGCGAAGAAGTCGATTGCCGCCTTCAAGGTGCGCGAGGGCATGCCAATCGGCGCAATGGTAACGCTGCGCGGTGATCGAATGTACGAGTTTCTGGACCGCCTGATCGCGATTGCGCTGCCCCGGGTGCGCGACTTCCGCGGCGTTTCGACCAAGAGCTTCGACGGGCGCGGAAACTACACGCTCGGCATTCGCGACCAGCTCATCTTCCCGGAGATCGACTATGCCCGGGTGGAGAAGCTGAAGGGAATGAACATCACCATCGTCACGACGGCGAAGGACGACAACCAGGCGCGCGCATTGCTGCGGCAGTTCGGCATGCCGTTCCGTACGGCCGCGGCTTAAGCGGAAGAGAAGGGAATCAGGAAACGATGTCGACCACTGCAAAACGAGTCAAGGACGCAAGGAAGCCGAAGTTTTCGTCGCGCAAGCACAACCGCTGCAAGCTGTGCGGCCGCCCGCGCGGGTTCCTGCGCAAGTTCGGCGTCTGCCGTCTGTGTTTCCGCGGTCTCGCGCTGCGCGGTGAGATTCCGGGCGTTGTGAAATCGTCCTGGTAGACGACACGCGACCCCATTATTGAACGCCTTGGGCGTGCGCAGCACGACCAAGCTAGACCATCCTCGCTGGTTCTCCGGGCTTGACCATTCGGGACCGGAGCGAACGGGGGATGAAGGAGAGAGCATGAGCTTTACCGATCCAGTCGCAGACTTTCTGGCACGTATCCGCAACGCGATTCGCGCCCGCCACCAGAAGCTGGATGTTCCCGCCTCGAAGTTGAAGGCAGAGATTGCCCGCATTCTGAAGGAAGAGGGCTATATCGCCAATTACAAGGCTACGGAAGAGAATGGCCGCCAGGTCCTGCGCGTCTACCTGAAGTACGGCACCAACAACGAGGCCGCGATTCGCGATCTGCAGCGCGTTTCACGCCCCGGTTGCCGCGTTTACGTTGGCCGCGACGAGATTCGCCGCGTACAGGGCGGCCTCGGCATCAACATCCTGACCACGCCGCGCGGAGTGATGACGGGACGCCAGGCGCGCCGCGAAGGCGTAGGCGGCGAGATCCTGTGCGAGGTCTGGTAGACAGCTTTCAAGCTGTTGTGAGTAGCAAATGGCTGCAGTGGAACGGAAGAGGCTAGGTAGCTGATCCGGGACTCGCAAGCCGGTGAAGGATTGTAGAGATGTCACGTATTGGAAAGCAGCCGATTGCTCTGCCCAAGGGTGTGAAGTACACCGTTCAGGGCAAAGAAGTGCTGATCGAGGGTCCCAAAGGCAAGCTGAAGACACCGCTGCCGGAGGGCATCACGCTCGAAGAGAAGGACAACCACGTCATTGCCTCGCGCAGAGACGACACGCTCGCGCCGCTGCATGGGCTCACGCGCGCGCTGCTCTTCAATGCAGTCGAGGGCGTGACCAAGGGCTGGACGAAGGAACTGGACATCGTCGGCATCGGTTATCGCGCGGAGATGAAAGGCAAGGGCATGGTGGTCTTCACGCTCGGCTACTCGCATCCCATCGAATTCCCGCTGCCAACCGGGGTTGAGGCGGCAGTGGATCAGAAGCAGACCAAGGTAACGATCACCGGCATCGATCGGCAGAAGGTGGGCCAGGTTGCGGCCGATATGCGGTCGCTGCGCAAGCCCGATCCGTACAAGAACAAGGGCGTCCGCTATACCGACGAGAAGCTGAAGAAGAAGGTCGGCAAGACCGGCGCGAAGTAAAGCCAATCAGATAACCGAACGGGGCCGCAGGGCGGCTCCGCTGTTAGGAAGAAACTACGATGATTCCGCAGAGACAGAGAAACACGATCCGGCAGCGCGTGCACGCGCGCATCCGGCGGAAGATGCAGGGCACAGCCGAGCGGCCGCGCCTGAATGTCTATCGCTCGTTGAACCACATTTATGCGCAGGTGATCGACGACGCAACCGGCACCACCATTGCCTCCGCCTCCACCACGGCAGCCAAGCTGAAGACCGGCGGCAACGTGGCGGCTGCAAAGGAAGTCGGTAAGCAGGTCGCCGAGCGCGCGAAGGAAAAGGGCATCACGAAGGTGGTCTTCGATCGCGGCGGCTATCTCTATCACGGGCGCATCAAGGCGCTGGCCGATGCCGCGCGCGAAGCGGGACTCGAGTTCTAGCAAGGTTGGTGGGCGCCGGGCGCCCGGAAGGAAACAAGATGGCAACACTCAAGAAGAAGATCGATGCCGGGCACTACAACCTGAAGGACCAGGTAGTGGCGATCAACCGCGTGACCAAGGTGGTCAAGGGCGGCAAGAACATGTCGTTCGCCGCGCTGGTGGTGGTTGGTGATCCCGGTGCGGGCGTCGTGGGCTATGGCTCCGGCAAGGCGAAGGAAGTGCCCCAGGCGATCCGCAAGGGCATCGAGAGCGCAAAGAAGAACCTGGTGCACGTTCACCTTACCCAAACCACGATTCCGCACCAGGTGCTGGGCCGTTATGGCTCGGGCCAGGTGCTGCTCAAGCCGGCGCCGGAAGGCACGGGCGTGATCGCGGGCGGCGCGGTACGTGCTGTGATGACCTCGGCCGGGGTGCAGAACGTGCTGACCAAGAGCCTGGGCACCGCCAACCCGCACAACGTGATCAAGGCGACCTTCGACGCATTGGTCCAGTTGCGTGACAAGGCCGACGTTGCAGCGCTGCGGGGCAAACAGGTAGAGGAGTTATAGTCATGGCAGAGGCGAAGAAGAAGACACTGCTGATCGAGTACTATCGCTCGAAGATCGCGACGCCGGAGAAGCACAAGAAGGTCGTCAAGGGCCTGGGCTTCACGCGGCTGAACCAGATCGTGGAGCGCGAAGACTCGCCTTCGATCCGAGGCATGGTTAAGGCCATTCCCCACCTGGTACGCATCGTCGAGTAAGTCAGAACCAGATACATATGCGAGTCGGCTGCCGCTAGGCGCCGGCGTTGAGCGAGGAAATACATGGCAACGAATCTTTCCAATCTGCGTGCGCCGAAGAAGGCGAACACCAACCGCAAGCGCGTGGGCCGAGGCATGGGCTCCGGCATGGGCAAGACCTCAACCCGCGGTCACAAGGGACAGGGCTCTCGTTCCGGCTCGCGCCTGCTGCGCGGTTTTGAGGGTGGCCAGATGCCGCTGCATCGCCGCCTTCCCAAGCGTGGCTTCACGAACATCTTCCGCAGTGAATACAACGTGCTAAACCTCGGCAGCCTGGCGGACGTGAACGAGACTGAGCTGACGCTTGAAAAGCTCGCAGCACTCGGACTCACGAAGAAGAAGGGCCTGCTCAAGATTCTCGGCAATGGCGAAATCAAAACCGCTATTACCGTGCACGCGCACAAGTTTTCCAAATCGGCGCAGGAGAAGATCGAGCGCGCCGGCGGCAAAATCGTAGTACTGGGCGAAACTCCCTCCCAGGTCTAGCATTCACCAGAGGCAGGGCTGACCCCTATGTGGGAAAAGTTTTCGAATATCTTCCGTATTCCGGACCTCCGCAATCGCCTGCTGTTCACGCTGGCGATGCTGGCGGTCTACCGTCTGGGCGCGCATATTCCTACGCCGGGCGTCGACACTAAGGCGCTCGAGTCGTTCTTTGACACGCAGAGCGGCTCCGCCCTCGGGCTGGTCGACCTGTTCAGCGGCGGCAACCTGCGCCGTCTGACGGTCTTCGCCCTGGGCATCATGCCCTACATCACTGCGTCAATCATCTTCCAGCTTCTGACCGTGGTGTACGAGCCGCTGGCCAAGCTGCAGAAGGAAGGCGAGATCGGCCGCCGCAAGATCACGCAGTGGACGCGGTACATGACCGTCGTGCTTGGCATCGTGCAGTCGTTCGCGATTGCGCTCACACTGTCGCACAGCTCGGGCGGCGGGCAGTCTTACGTGATCAATCCAGGCGCGGGCTTCATCGCCATGACGGTCCTTACCCTGACGGCGGGCACCACCTTCGTGATGTGGTTGGGTGAGCAGATCACCGATCGCGGTGTCGGCAACGGCATGAGCTTGCTGATCTTTGCCGGCATCGTTGACGGCCTGCCGCGCGGTATTGCCGATCTTTACGAGAAGGCGAAGACGCAAGCCTTCGGAGCATTTACGGTTCCGGCTCTGGCTATCCTGGTCTTTGGCATGATCGCGGTGGTCGCCTTCATCGTCTACGTGGAGCGATCGGAGCGCCGTATTCCCGTCCAGTACGCGAAGCGCATCGTGGGCCGGCGCCTGATGGGTGGGCAATCCACGCACCTCCCGCTCAAGGTGAACTCAGGCGGCGTAATGCCGATCATCTTCGCCAGCTCGATCCTCTCGGCGCCGATGCTCTTTGCCACGTCAAACTTCGTGCGCAGTCACACGGTGCTGAACCGCATTTTTGACGCGCTGCGTGCCGGGGAGCCCTGGTACGAGTTGCTGTCGATGGTGGCGATCGTCTTCTTCGCTTACTTCTACATCTCGATCGTTTTCCGTCCGGATGACATCGCGGACAACATGCGTAAGTACGGTGGATTCATTCCCGGCATCCGGCCCGGCCGCCGCACCTCGGATTACATCAACGACATCCTGACCCGCATCACGCTGGTGGGCGCCATCTACCTGATCGTAGTCTGGCTGATCCCGCAGATCATGATTAACGGTATCCATCTTGAGAACCTGTGGCTGCTCGGGTCGATGTTCGAGAAGATGCCGACCTGGGTCACTCATGGACTGGGCCTGAACTTCTACTTCGGCGGCACTTCGCTGCTGATCGTGGTCGGTGTGGCCATGGATACTGTCAATCAGGTCGAGTCGCAGCTCATCATGCGGCACTACGAAGGCTTCTCCCCGCGGAGCGGCCGGGTGCGCGGACGCCGCGCGTGGTAACGGGACATCCGGAGCTGGCCACGACCGGCCGGCTCCGCACCAGTTTTCTTCCGGGACCGGTGCTCCTGCTGGGCGCCCCCGGTGTGGGCAAGGGTACCCAGGCCAAGGCAATCATGGCTGCCTGGGGTACGCCGCAAATCTCGACCGGCGACATCCTGCGCGAGATTAAGAATCGCGCTATGAAGCCGAGCGCGATTGCTGATCGCTTGCTGCGGGAAGGCAAGCTGCACGAAGACGACCTCGCCCGCATGGCGTCCGGTAAGCTGGTCTCGGACGCTCTGGTGAACGATATGGTCGCGGCGCGTCTGGAAGAGCCGGACACCGTCCGCGGCTATATTCTGGACGGCTTCCCGCGCACCCTGGTGCAGGCAGACTGGCTCGACGCGCAACTGGCAGCGAGCGCAAGTCGACTTCCGCTGGTCGCGGTCAGCCTGCGGGTGGATGAGCAGCAACTGCTTTTGCGAATCACTGGCCGGCGAAGCTGCCCGGTGTGCAAGAGCATCTATAACGTGTATCTGAAGCCGCCGATTGCCGATACGGTCTGCGATCTGGACCAGGCCGTGCTCGAGCAGCGAGCCGACGATACGGAAGCAGTATTTGCCGAGCGCATGCGCGCCTATGCCGAGCAGACAGCGCCGGTACTGGAGCATTATCGGGCCCTGGACCGGTTTGCCGAGGTGGACGGCGATGGACCGGTGGATGCGGTGACGGAGAGCATTCTGGAAGCCGTCGAGCGTCTGCGCGGCTAGTCTGGAAGACAGAGCATCATGGCGATTGTGATCAAGACCGCGAACGAAGTGGAGAAGATGCGCCGTGCCGGCGGAATCGTGCGCGATGTGCTCCAGGCGGTGCGGGCCATGGTGAAGCCGGGCGTTTCCACGCTCGAACTGGAGCAGGTGGCGGAAAAGATGATTGCGGATGCAGGCGCGAAGCCGGCGTTTAAGGGCTATCACGGATTTCCCTGCGTGCTCTGCACTTCGCTCAACGAGCAGGTCGTGCACGGGATTCCATCCGCCAAGACGGCACTGCGCGAAGGCGACATTCTGTCAGTTGACTGCGGAGTGGTGATCGATGGCTATTACGGCGACTCGGCCATCACGATTCCAGTAGGCAAGGTAGCGGCGACGACCCAGCGGCTGCTCGATGTCACCCGGGGCTCACTCGAGCGGGCGATAGAGGCTGTGAAGCCGGGCGCCATGCTGGGCGATGTCGGTGCGGCGGTGCAGGAGATGGTGGAGGCCCAAGGCTTCAGCGTGGTCAAGGAGTTCGTCGGACATGGCATCGGCACCCACATGCACGAAGACCCGCAGATCCCTAACTTCGGCCAACGTGGCCGCGGGGTCCGGCTGCGCGAGGGCATGGTGCTGGCGATTGAGCCGATGGTGAATGCGGGCGGCGACGCTGTCCGCGTGCTCAAGGACGGCTGGACCGCGGTCACCGAGGACGGCAGTCTGAGCGCCCATTTCGAGCATACGGTGGCGGTCACTAGGGATGGCGCGGCGATTTTGACGCAGTAGTTCAGCAAATCAGGTATCATACATATTGGCGTAGAGTGGCCGGAGACTGTGACAGCAGGCATCCGGCGGAACCGGGAAGATTGATTGTCGAAGGAAGACGCAATTGAAGTGATGGCAACGGTTCTCGAGACGTTGCCGAACGCTATGTTCAAAGTAGAACTCGAGAACAAGCATCAGGTGCTGGCCCACGTATCGGGACGTATGCGGAAGAATTTCATCCGCATCCTTCCGGGTGATCGTGTTGCGGTGGAGCTGAGTCCGTACGATCTGAACCGCGGCCGCATTGTTTACAGGTACAAGTAGCTGTTTGCCGCCGCTTTCTCGCCTCCCGAATGCGGGGGGCCCTATGCGAGCGGCTGCTTTTCAGTCAGGAGCTGTTTTATGAAGGTACGTGCGTCGGTCAAGAAGATTTGTGACAAGTGCAAGGTCATCCATCGCCGCGGTGTGGTGCGGGTGATCTGCGAGAACCAGAAGCATAAGCAGCGCCAGGGCTAATCCCGGGCGTATTCAGGGCGGTTTCGGGGCGAGTTAGCCGAAGTCAAGGCTTGCGATGAACCCCGGCTCCGCGGAACCTGCCGAAGTCCCTGGACTCGGCCAAACGTCACCGGCGGCGAAGCTGCACGGCGACAAGCGAAGGATAAGCATGGCACGTATTGCTGGCGTCGATCTGCCGAGGAATAAGCAGGCACGGATCGCGCTTACTTACATCTACGGCATTGGCAATCCGCGCGCGGCAAGTATCTTGGGCGCCGCGAACGTCGATCCGTTCAAGAAGGTTCAGGACCTGGGCGAGGATGAGGTGAACCGCATCCGCCAGGTGATCGAGCAGGAAGGCGACGTTGAAGGCGACGCGCGCAAAGACGTCTCGATGCACATCAAGCGCCTGATCGACATCCAGAGCTATCGTGGCAACCGTCACCGCCGCAACCTGCCGGTCCGCGGCCAGCGCACGCATACCAACGCTCGCACGCGCAAGGGCCCGCGCAAGGGCACCATCGCGGGCAAGAAGAAAGCGACGAAGACCTAGTATGGCAAAGGCTCAGGCGGCTACCGGCAAGGCCGGCAAGAACAAGAAGTTCAAGAAGCGCGAACGCAAGAATGTGCCCTATGGTCTGGTGCACATTCAGGCTTCATTCAACAACACGATCGTCACCATCACGGACAACAACGGCAACACGATCTCGTGGAAGAGCTCGGGCTCGCTCGGCTTCCGCGGATCGCGCAAGGGCACGCCCTTTGCCGCGCAGCAGGCCGCCATCAACGCCGCCAACCAGGCGCGCGACCATGGCCTCCGCTCGGTGGATGTGCGGGTCAGTGGACCGGGTTCGGGCCGTGAGTCTGCAGTGCGTGCACTGGCGGCTGCCGGCATTGAAGTGCGCTCCATCCGCGACGTTACCCCGATTCCGCACAATGGCTGCCGTCCGCCCAAGCGCCGGCGTGTGTAATGATCTGCTGCCCGCTTGATTGCGGCAGGCTGTGAACAAATTGAGCAGGGACTGGGATGAAGGGCACGGCCTGTAAACCAGTCGACACCTGAAGTTGAGGAGAATGAAGTGGCACGTTATACCGGAGCAGTATGCCGCCTTTGCCGTCGCGAAGGCATGAAGCTTTTCCTGAAGGGCGCGAAATGCCACACCGAGAAGTGTCCGGTGGATAAGCGCAACTTCGCCCCGGGCCAGCATGGCCGTGATCGCAAGGTGAAGATCGTCGGCTACGGTCTGCAGTTGCGTGAGAAGCAGAAGGCGAAGCGAATCTACTTCACGCTGGAAAGCCAGTTTCGCGAGTACTACGAGAAGGCGAACCGCTCCAGCGGCGTCACCGGCGAAATCCTGCTGCAGCAACTGGAGCGTCGTCTGGACAACGTCGCGTATCGCCTGGGCTTCGCTACCAGCCGCCGCCAGGCGCGACAGATTGTCCGCCACGGCCACGTTGAGGTGAACGGCCGCAAGGTCAACATCCCCTCTTACCAGGTGCAGGTGGGCGATGAAATCAAGGTCCGCGAAGGCTCGAAAAAGATGACCGTGCTTGAGACCTCTACTGAGTTCGCGAGCCATCAGCAGTCGCCGCAGTGGCTGCAGGTTGATCATCAGAACCTCTCCGGCAAGGTGCTGGCGCTGCCAAAGCGCGAGGACGTGAACCTTCCGGTGAATGAGCAGCTCATCGTAGAGCTTTACAGCAAATAGGGAGCTCTACAGCAAGTAAGGAGCTTTAAAGCAAGTAGGGAGCTCTACAGCAAGGAAACGAGTTTGCCCGGCAGTCGATCGCCGGGCCGCAATACCCGCGCAAGCGGCATACATCAACGAACCAGGAGACACAGGCACAGCCGTTGCAGAATGCTTCGCGGCGCTTGCTGTGCAGGAGTGATACACGCATGCTTTGGAGAGGATTTCAGAAGCCCAAGCGTCTTGCAGTTGACACCGAGACGCTTACCGAGAAATACGGAAAGTTCAGCGCCCAGCCCTTTGAACGGGGTTTCGGCACCACAGTCGGCAACGCGCTACGTCGCGTGCTGCTCTCCTCGATTGAGGGCGCAGCCGTCACTGCGGTAAAGATCGAAGGCGTGCTGCACGAGTTCCAGTCGATCACCGGCGTAGTGGAAGATGCGACCGACATCATCCTCAACCTGAAGCAAATTCCCTTCAAGTTGAACGGTGAGGGGCCGAAGGCGCTGTACCTGCGCGCCGATCAGCCCGGCGTGGTCACCTCCGGCATGATCGAGGCCGACGGTGATGTGGAGATCCTGGACAAGGACATCTACATCGCGACCGTGAGCGAAGGCGGCAAGCTGGATATGGAGATGCGGCTCAAGCGCGGCCGCGGATACATCTCTGCCGACAAGAACTTCGACAGCGATCTCGGCATCGGCTTCATCCCCGTGGACTCGGTTCACTCTCCCGTGCGTAAGGTCAACTACGCGGTCGACGCAGCCCGTCTTGGTCAGATCACCGACTACGACAAGCTGACGCTCGAGGTGTGGACCAACGGCTCCGTGCTTCCGGCCGATGCCATCGGTCTGGCTGCCAAGCTGATCAAGGACCACATGAGCATCTTCATCAACTTCGAGGAAGAGATCGAAGCCGAGCACCAGACGGAAGAGGGCCGCATGCAGTTGCGGAACGAAAACCTCAACCGCTCGGTCGAAGAGCTCGAGCTGTCCGTTCGCAGCTACAACTGCCTGAAGAACGCAAACATTCAGACCATCGGCGAGCTGGTCCAGAAGACCGAACCCGAGATGCTGAAGACCAAGAACTTCGGCCGCAAGTCGCTGAACGAGATCAAGGAAATCCTGGCGCAGATGGGTCTGTCGCTGGGTATGAAGATCGACGAGAACGGCAACGCCGTTCCCGGACCGACTTCGATCCTGCCCTCACAGGCGCTGGCGCAGAGCTACAACCGCTTCGACGATGAGGACGAAGACCTCGACACGCTGGAGCCGATGCAGAACGAGCCGGAGAACTTCTAACTGTAATTCCGCCGGGGAAGGCCCTCCTTCTCCGGCGCTTGATTTTAGCGGCCGAACGCCGCGCGTAAGTGAGAGATTTGCCATGCGCCATCGCAATGCTGGATACAAACTCGGACGCAACACCAGCCATCGCCGCGCCCTTCTGCGCAACCTGGTCACGTCCATCCTCATGGAAGACCGCGTCGTCACCACCGTCACCAAGGCGAAGGCTGCGCGTCCTCACGTGGAAAAGATGATTACGCTAGGCAAGAGGGGCGATGTGCATGCACGCCGCCAGGCCCTGGCTTACCTGATGACGGACGATGCGGTGAAGCGCCTCTTTGACACCGTGGCGCCGCGCTACGGCGATCGCCAGGGCGGCTATCTGCGCATCGTGCGCACCGGCTTCCAGCGCGGCGACGGCGCCGAGAAAGCGTTCATCGAACTGCTGGGCGCCGAAAAGCTTCTCGACGAGAAGCGCTCCAAGCGCGCAGACGCCCGCCAGAAGCGCCGCGAGGAGATGGAGAAGGCCATGGCCGAGCAGGCTCCCGCAGAAGGCGAAGCCGGCTCGTAGTCATTTCAAAATGCAAAAAAGAAGACGCACCCATCGCGGGTGCGTCTTCTTTTTCAGCGCCCGCGCGCCCAGGTGAACGCCACGCCGCCGGTAATGCTGCGGCCCGGCATCCGAACGCCGGGGATCTCCTCATATCCGGTGTTGCTCAGGTTATCGAATCGCAGATATGGCTGCACATGACCAGCGCTGCGCGCTATCGAAGCATCCCAGACCGGATGCGCGGTCTGTCCCACGCGCTGGACCACGGCAACCTGCGTCCGCGCGATCACCTGGTGGCCGATCTCAGCCGACCAGGAGAACAGTCCGCTCTGCGCTGCGTAGTTGGAGACATACGCTGAGATATAACCCGCCGGCAGAGTATGGCTGGCGTGCACGCCCGTATACGCCAGCTCCAGTGCTGGTTGCCTGCGACGCGCACATGCAGTGCAGTCTCCGCCCCGCTGAAGGCCACACCCGCATCCCGTTCAGCGGGATCAGGGACTCCTCAAGTATCGCGCCTCGAATCGAAACATCGGCTTGCACGCTGGCCGGTCCCCGCTCCTGCAGGTTGAGTGATGGTCCTGCCGCAGCACATCCGGCAGCGCTTCAAGTGTGAGTGGGTGCGCCTGCGTATCGAGAACCACCACGGTGCGGTCGGACCGGCGAACGCCAGCGGGTCGGAGCTTGCCGTCACGATCACTGTCTGGGTTGTAGACGGCGTGGCTTTCTGCGCGTAGAGCGGCAGTGCAGCGGAGACCGCCGGCCAGCAGGAGAGTGGTTCGCATGGGGGCCGATTTCGAGTATAGAGAGGCCAGCGCACTTCTCGGTTGGCTTGTGCCCAGGAGACAAAAAGAAGGGAGGCGATTGGACGATCCACCTCCCGGCACTGAGGGAGGCCAGTGCCTCACAAGCTGCAGATTGGGCGATGCGCGGACCGCAGAATGAAAGCCGGAGTCTGGACAAGCAATCCGTTTCCGGATGGCACGCACCTAAGACAAACGTTCGCCTAACTGTAGGAAATGATGGGATTGATCACACACTACCTGCTATGTGGCTGTCAAGAAAAATTGATCGTTTCCGGCTAATTCTGTCAATTCTTTCCTTGAAAGATCAGAGTGGAGATCAATAGCTCCGCGGCGCGAGGCGCGCGGCGCCTCCCGGAGCGGGCACAAAGCGGTCTGCCGGGAACCGCGGAATACCGAAATGCCCGCGAAGGTGCAGCAGGTCTAAGGGGCTCAGATTACCGGAGAAGGCGATCAGGTTCAGGTTGGTCGGGCTCTGAAACAGGACAACCGCCCCAGTAGCGTTCATGTGGTGGAAGCTGATCCACAGGTCGGTGGCGCCGCCAGTCTGGACCGAGCGCGCTGTCACCATGTGCTGCCACCCCATCGCGCTGTATTGCCGCCGGACCGTATCCAGCAGGCGCGGATCGTACATGCCCGGTGCGGCGTAGTGATAGCTGTGGACGGAAATGCCGTCCAGCCGATTGATCGCCCTTTCCAGCCTGGGATCGCCGGGGCCTTCCCACATGTTGTTCACCATCTGCAGCATGGTGCGGTCGAAGGTGAAGTCGGTATGGAAAGCTGCAGTCCGGGCCAGCACTTCCATGTCCTGCGGAACCCAGCTCAGCCAGCTTGGCTGCGGTGCCGGATAGGCCGGGACGGGCGCGGGGTAAGAAGGCGCACTCGGTGCTGGATAGCCCTCCGGCTGCTGTTCGTAGGGGCCATTCTGCTGATCGGCGGGTGGGTACGGCGAGGGCTTCTGGGGCGCCGGATATCTCTGCTGATCGGGCCTCTGCTCAGGCGGCTGCTGGCTGGGTACAGTTTGCTCTGGAGACTGCGGTGGCGCCGTGTCTTGATGCGGTGCGCTGTCTCCGGAAACCGGCGGGGGAGGTGGGAAATTCGGGTAAACCGGCTGTTGCGCCAGTACGGGAATGGCGACCGAAAGCAGGGCGGCGGCAAAGACAGCACGGCAGGCCATAGCTCTTATGCAAACGCCGGCCCGCCGGGGAAGTTGCGCTCTGTTTCTTGTGCAGGTGGAGCTTAAGCAGGCGGGCTATTCCACGTGATAGTTCGGCGCCTCGCGGGTGATGATCACGTCGTGCACGTGGGACTCCCGCAGTCCGGCATTGGAGATTCGGATAAACCGGGCCTTCGTCTGCAGTTCCTCGATGCTGGCACAACCCAGGTAGCCCATGCCGGATCGCAGCCCGCCTACAAGCTGGTAGACCATTGACTCTAGCGGCCCGCGGTGCGGCACCCGGCCTTCAATGCCTTCGGGGACGAACTTTGCTAGCCGGTTCTGCGTCGAGCGTTCGCGCTGGACCACATCGCCGCCCGACGGGCTTCCCTCGAAATCCCTGGAGCTCTGGAAGTAGCGCTCCCCTGATCCCTGTGCCATGGCGGACAGCGAGCCCATGCCGCGGTACGCCTTGAAGGACCGCCCCTGGTACAGGATGGTCTCGCCCGGGCTCTCGTCCACACCGGCGAAGAGCGAGCCGATCATGACTGCCGAAGCGCCTGCCGCGATTGCCTTGGTGACATCGCCCGAATATTTGATGCCGCCATCAGCAATCACGGGAATTTTGCGCTCGCGCGATGCACGGAAGCACTCGGAAATCGCAGTGATCTGCGGCATGCCCGCGCCGGTCACCATGCGGGTTGTGCATATGGAACCCGGCCCGATGCCAACCTTCACGGCATCCGCGCCAGCTTCCATCAAGGCGATCGCGCCGTCATATGTGGCCACATTGCCCGCCAGCAGATCGGTGTCCGGGAAGCGCTTCTTCACCTCCCGCACGGCCTCCAGCACGCGCGAGGAGTGACCATGCGCCGAGTCGATGGAGAGCGCATCCACGCGGCTCCTGATCAGCTCCGCCGCGCGTTCCAGGTAGTCGCCAGTCGCGCCGATCGCTGCGCCCACGCGCAGCCGACCCTGCGTGTCCTTGGCCGCGTTTGGATATTTCAGTTTCTTCTGGATGTCCTTGACGGTGATGAGACCTTTTAGCTCGTAATCGCCGTTTACCACCAGCAGCTTCTCGACTCGGTGCTGGTGCAGGATCTTCTCCGCCTCTTCCAGCGTGGTGCCGACCGCAACCGTGATCAGGTTGTCCTTGGTCATCACGTCGCCCACCGGGATGTCGGTGCGCGTCTCGAAGCGCAGGTCCCGATTGGTCAGGATGCCGACCAGCCGCTTGCCCTGAGTGACCGGCACGCCGGAGATCTTGTAGCGCCGCATCACCTCGAGCGCATCGGAGATAAGCTGCTCCGGCCCGATCGTCACCGGATCCACGATCATGCCGCTCTCCGAGCGCTTTACCTTGTCCACTTCGCTGGCCTGCTGTTCGATTGAAAGGTTGCGGTGGATAATGCCGATGCCGCCCTGCTGAGCCATCGCGATGGCCAGACGCGACTCGGTCACGGTATCCATGGCGGCGGACAACAATGGCGTGTTCAGGGAGATGCGCCTGGTGAGACGCGTCTGGGTCGAGACCTGGGCGGGAACCACTTCGCTGTAGGCAGGAACGAGGAGAACGTCGTCGAAGGTCAGGGCTTCTGGAACAGGGCTCTCAATCATATGTCTTTTACGACATCGGGCCGGTGGGTCAGCTCTCAGGAGGGACGAAGACAGCGGCAGATGTCTTCGCTTCATTGTATCGCGGTATGCCGGATGGGGTTTTTTCCGGAACCGCCGGCGTCGGGCAGCCGTATCGCTGCACAGACCAACGAGGGGAAAGGTGTGCAAGAGCATGAGATGGACTCGAGCTTGCGTATGGGTGGGTTGCAGCCTGCTGGCGGGCGGTTTGATAGCTGCGCGGGCAGACACCCATAGCTGCGGCGAGCCGCCGGAGGAGAGCCACTACGTCGCGCAGCCCGGGGATACCGAGGATGCGCAGCACTTCGCTGCCGAGCGCGTTTTCAACGGCGAAGGACGCCTGGAGTTGAATATGTGCTCCGGTGAACTGCACATCGAACGCGGCCAGGGAGACCGGCTGAAGCTGCGCATCGAGATCGGCACGGCGCCATCGCTGAAGATGCGCGCGTACGTCAAGACCTTCGATGTTGCAAAGGGCCACAGCACCATCAGCCTGGAGTTTCCCCGCAGGTTTCATCCCGTCGTGGTGCTGGAACTCCCCTCCAGCACATCGCTGAAGAGCGAGATCAATCTGGGCGCAGGCAGAGTGTACTTCGATGCCAACGGCGTCAGGGGGGACCGGGAGTTGAATCTCGGCGCCGGCTCGGCCCATCTGCGCATGGCCGGCGATCATGACTACTCAGATTTCGAAGCCAATGTAGGTATGGGCAGCTTCCATGATCATCGACCCGGCGGTGCCAGTTCGCACTTCATCATCAGCCGTGAGTATCAGGGTGCCGGGGAAGGCCGGCTGGAGATGAATGTTGGCGCGGGTTCCATCGATATCGATCCCGTCGGAGGCACGATATGAGACGCAACTTGAAATTCGGTTGGGCCGCGGTCTTCGTGTTGCTGCTCCTTAGTCTGGGGCGAGCCCTTGCTGAGGACTACACGCCCGTCGTGCGGGAGGCATCCTTCGATGTAGGCGGCGTCGTGATCCTCGATGCGAACATCGGCGATGTCCGCGTGCTGCCCACTGACAAACCCGGCAAGCTGCGTCTGGTGATCACGCCGCACAAAGAGAAAGATGCCCAGGAAGCTCACGAATGGGTCCGTGAGTTTTCCGCCAACGGCTCCCAGGCTAAGATCGTCATTCACACGCCGAAGACGGGCGATCACAGCTTCGAGGTAACTATCTATGTGCCGGAGCGCAGCGATCTGCGGCTGAGCCTCGGTGTCGGCGATCTCACAATCCGCGGCATCAGCGGCAACACGGACGCGGAGGTGGGCGTGGGCGATCTTAAGGTTACGGTGCACAATCCACACGACTATCGATCTGTAGCTATGTCCGTGCACATCGGCGACGTGGATGCGAGTGCCTTCGACCTTCATCCTTCTGGCTTCCTGGGCAAGAGCGTGAAAGGGGAATTCCCTGCGGGCAACTACCGCCTGAAGCTGCATACGGGAATCGGCGATGTAAGCTGCGTTGGCGGCATCTGAACACACACTCCCAGAGGTCCCGACCACAAAATCGCTTCCCTGTCTAAAGCTCATGTCAAAAATATTTGACATGAACCCTGAGCTGCGCTACGCTTCGAGTCGATGTCAAAAATATTCGACATGGAGCGTGGTCTATGCCGACCCTTTCGTATCAGGAGAAGTCGCTCTACGGTTCTCTGGCCGCTGAACTGCTCGTTTATGGGCCGTATTTCTTCCTTCACCGGCAAAACACCGTCAACAAGGTCGCCGGCATGATCGTCGGCATCATCCTGCTGCAAATTATTCTGCAATCGATCATCGCCGCGCTCACGCGCAATCGCATTCGGGATGAGCGCGACCGCACGATTCAGTTGCGCGGCTATCGCGCCGGCTATCTCACGCTCGCCTCGCTGATGGTTGTCGGGTTGGGAATGCTGTGGTTCCACGCCACCTTCGGGCAAATTCACATCGAAGGCCGCATGGTGGGGCTGCACTTCCTGAGCGTCTTTTTCGGCATGCTGGTGATTGCAGACATCGTGAAAACCGCCACGCAGATCGTCGCGTACCGGAGAGCGGTCTGATGCCCTCCATTCGCAACCAGATTCGTGAACTGCGCGCCTCCCATGAAATGACCCAGCAGGGTCTCGCCGATCGCATTGGCGTCACGCGGCAGACCGTCATCGCTATCGAACAGGACCGATATTCTCCCTCGCTGGAAACCGCATTCAAGATCGCGTCGGTGTTCCAGGTTCCGCTCGAATCGGTCTTTCAATACCAGCCCAACAGCCGGCGGAGCTGAGCACTCTCACACGCGCGGGGTCCTGTACGATGGGGCCACTCCGGATTTGTCACATCGCAGAGGATTGAATGATTCGCAAGCCCGTCGTGCGCCTGTTTTCGCTAGCTGCTTCGCTGTGGCTGCCGCCCGTGCTGATCGCGCAGTCAGCCGGCGAATCCCAGCATCATGCTCACGCCTTTGCCCATGTCGTTATCGGCCCGCAGATCACTGCGCCTGTCAGTGGCCGTCTCCTTATCTTTGCCCGCAAAGCTGAAGCCGCTGCCGCGGACAAGAACTCGGGTTCAGAAGACGGAAAGAAAAAGGTTGACATCAGCGAGTTTCATCCCACCGACACATCCGTAGCCGCGCAGGAGATTCACGATCTCGCGCCCGGTAGCGCCGTGGAAATCGACCTGGATCGCGTCGCGTTCCCAGCGGCTTTCTCCAACATGCCGCGGGGCGATTACGAACTGCAGGCCGTACTCGATCTCGATCACAACTACAATTACGGCGGCCGCGATGCGGAGGATTGGGAGAGCCCGGTTTTCGAGGCAAGGGG
>DASVAI010000114.1:0-7396 GCA_036376445.1 Acidobacteriaceae bacterium | reverse complement strand
TAGAGCAGAGCACCGGGGGTCGGCTGGGGCAGGCGGCCGCGCAGATTTACAACCTGTACAACGGCAGCCACGCGGCGACGATCTTCCATGACATTACGCAGGGCAATAACTCCGTTTCCTGCAAGCAGGGCAGCCCGAACTGCGCGAAAAACAAAAACGGCTACTACTACGAGACCGGCTATGACGCAGGAACCGGCTATGACCTGGCGAGCGGATTGGGCAGTGTCGACGCGGCGCAACTGATCCAGTTCTGGAGCACAGCGACGGGCGGTGCTGCGGCGACCGTGACAGTGACGGCGCCGCCGGCTTCGGTTCCGACGAATCAGAGTGCAACCGTAACGGTGACGGTTACGGGCGGGACGGCAACGCCCGGAGGCACGGTGACGCTGACGAGCGGATCGTACACATCGGCTGCGACAACGCTGACCAATGGCGTGGCTACGATTACGATTCCGGCGAACAGCCTAGGGGCGGGCACACAGACGCTAACCGCGAGCTACAGCGGCGATACAAATTATGCGCCAGCGACGGGAACCGCAACACTGACGGTGGTAGCACCGCCGAGCGCGACGGTGACAGTAACACCAGCGGCCGCTTCGGTTCCGGTAGATCAGAGCGTTGCGGTGACGGTGGCGGTGGCGGGCTCGGGCGGCGCGGCGACACCGGGCGGCACCGTGACGCTGACGAGCGGCACGTATGCGTCGGCTGGGACGGCGCTGGTGAATGGCACGGCGACGATTACGATTCCGGCGAACAGCCTGGCGGTGGGCACGGACACGCTCACGGCGGCGTACAGCGGGGACGCGAATTATGCGCCGGCAACTGGGACGGGGACGCTGACGGTAACGGCGGTGGCGCCGCCCCCACCCGCTACGTTCACGCTGGCGGCGACGAGTCCGGGCGCGATTGCCGCGGGCGGGAGTGCTGCATCCACGGTGACGATTACGGGCAGCAACGGCTACGCCGGCAGCGTGGCTTTGAGCTGCGCGCTGACCGGCGCTCCCGCGGACGCGATGAATCAGCCAACGTGCGCGGTGGCGGGCTCACCGGTTGTGCTGAGTGCTACCTCGACCACGGGGACGGTGAGTGCGTCGGTGCAGACGACGGCAGCGACTTCCGCCGTGGTGGGCAGGATGAGATGGTTCGGGGCGGCGGGAAGTTCGGCTGCGCTGGCGCTGCTGGTTCTGTGTTTCCCGGGCAGGATCCGCCGGTGGAGGGCGATGCTGTGCTGCTCGATCCTGGCGGCGGCAGTGCTGTTCGCCGGCGTGGGCTGCGGCTCGTCGTCGTCACCTTCCAAGAGCAGTGGCGGTTCCGGGGGTGCGACCAAGAGCACGCCTACGGTGGCGGTGACTCCGGCGGCGAAGTCGATTGCGAGCAACACGGCTGTGCCGGTGACGATTGCGGTGACAGGCTCGGGGGCGACGCCGACTGGCGCGGCTACGCTGACTTCGGGCAAGTATGCGTCAAGCCCCACGATGCTGAGCATGGGAGCAGCGACGGTGACGATTCCGGCCAACACGCTGGCGACAGGACAGGATGTGCTGACGGCGTCCTACTCGGGCGATGCGAACTACAACGCGGCCAGCGGGAGTGCGACTCTGATCGTGACCAGCCCTCCGCCTGCAGGCGGGACAACGCCGGGCGTGTATACCTTCACCGTGACTGGCGCTGGAAACGATGCGGCGAAGACTACGGCGACGGCTACTTTCAGCGTTACGGTGAGCTGACGACCACTCGCCAAACTTCTCAGGGATAGACCGGATTGATGGTGATGAGCTTCATGGGATATTTCGCGAGGCTCTTCTCGTCTGTCTGGGCATTGCGCGGGATGACGGTGTCAAACCATATAGCGCCGCGCGCGACCATGAAGCCGTGAACGTTGCCCCAGACGTCATCGCGTGTGGCGCTGAGGATGGCGACGCGCAGCGTGGGTGTGAAGATGTGGTCGAAGTCCGCGAGCAATTGGGTGCGGGAGATGCGGCGCTTGCCGCCCGTGGTCACGAGCAGCGGATAGTGGACGAGCGAGGCGACGGCATCGGGGTCGTTGCTCTTGAGGGCGCCCTGGAACTTTGTGAGGAACGCGATGGCGGCAGGGCAGTCGGGGCGCGTGGCGGGATCGTGGTGGGTGCAGTTGCCTTGCGGCGCGGACGGCGGGGGCACCTGAGCTCGCTGTGCCGAGGCGGCGATCGCCGGCAGGAACGCGATGAGAGTAACAAGGGCGAATGGGCAGCGGTTGCGACGCATGGATTGGACTCTACTACGGGGCGCCGGAACTAACCGTCCTCGCGCTTGACGGCGTACTCATCGACCAGCACAGCTACGAGCACGGCAGTGGGCACTGCGACCATCGCACCGACAACTCCATCGAGGGCGGAGCCGAGCAGCAGGGCGACGATGATGGCGAGGCCGGGAAGGTCGACCGAGCTCTGCATGATCTTGGGCGTGAGGTAGGAGTTTTCCACCTGCACGTAGATGCCGTAGGCGATGAGCACGTAGACGACGCGCATCCAGGAGTCCATGGCGGCGGCGAGGACG
Source organism: Acidobacteriaceae bacterium (assembly GCA_036376445.1). Taxonomy (GTDB): domain Bacteria; phylum Acidobacteriota; class Terriglobia; order Terriglobales; family Acidobacteriaceae; genus KBS-83. Next base: position 4,861 of record DASVAI010000114.1, on the reverse strand, counting down.
ACAAGCGCCATGGAGATCACGGCGCCCATGACGGGAATGATGTTGAAGACGCCCATGAGCACGCCGAGTGCATAGGAGTAGCGCACGTGCAGCAGGGTGAAGACAACAGTGGAGTAGATGCCCAGGATGAGCATGAGCGTGCCCTGGCCGAGCAGCCAGCGGCCCATGCGGACGTCGGCGCGGAGCAGCGTCTGGTTGAGGCGCTCGCGACGGAGCGGCGCGATGAAGGAGAGGACCCAGTTGTAGGCGTGCTCGCCTTCGAGCATGAAGTAGATGGTGAGGACAATGCCGGCGATGATTTTGAAGAGCTCGCTGGCCCAGGCGCCGGCGGAGGTGACGAGATAGGTGGCGAAGTTGGAGGCGTAGTCCTGGATACGGGCGTTGAGCGAGGCGACGTCGAGATGTGAGGCGAAGGGGAGGTGCTTGATGCGCTCCAGCATCTCCGGGCCGCGTTTGGGAAGGTCTCTGATGAATCCCTGCGTGTCGTGGATGACCGGCGGCAGAGCAAACATGACGAAGAGCGTGATGGCCCCGCCAATCCCGAAGAGGATGATGGCGATCGCGGAGCCGCGGCCGGGACTCCATTTGCCGATCTTGATGTGCTGGACGCCGCGGATGACCGGCATGAGAACGACGGCGAAGAGCGCGCTGACGTAGAGCAGAGCGACTTCCTTGCGCAACTGCCAGGCCACGGCCAACCCGATACCGAGGGCGAAGGTAAAGACGATATCGCTGCGCAGCGTGCGGGCATGCAGGGCCCGGTGCACGGGATGCTCCAGATCGGTGGCCTGGAGGTCATAGCGTCTGACGGGATCGGGCATGCGTTCGCTCTCGTTGGTGGCTCTTATTATGGGCCTGCTGTCTCGAAAATCGATCAGGGAACCACGGGCGAGGGTAGCCAGGCCAGGATATGGTCGGCAACCTGGTCGGGAGTCAAGCCAGCGGTTTCGACGGTGAGATGCGCGCGGCGGTAGTAGGGCAGCCGGCGGGCAAGGCGTTCCTCCGGTGGTTCGGGGGCCGCGAGCAAAGGGCGAATGGGCGCTTCTGCTCTGCCGCTGGCAGCGGGGCGGCAGCGGATGAGCAGTTCGTCGATGGGAGCGGCGAGAAAAATTGTGACGATGGCCGGCACGGATGGCGATGCAGGAAAGAGCAGCCTGCGAACGGCTTCTGTCTCGATCGCGCCGCCGCCAAGGCCGATTACGGCGTGCGAGTGTTCGTATGCGGGATCGAGAACGCGGCTCACTGCTTCTGCTTCGATACGGCGGAAGTGCGGCTCTCCGTGGAGAGAGAAGATCTGGGCGATGGAGCAGCCGTGCTCCGCGATGAGGATCGAATCGGTATCGAGGAAGGGCCATCCGAGGCGCGCGGCAAGGATGCGGCCCACCGTGGACTTACCGGCACCCATGAATCCGGTGAGGACGATGCGCTCCGGCGGCACTGGGCCGGCGGGGCCGGCGCTCATTTCACCGTGCTCATTTCAGCGAGCTCGTGCGGGAGTTCGGCTTATCGCTGGAAAGCGAGCTTTGGATATTTTCCCATACGGCCGGGCTGGGGTCGTGAATCGGGAGCAGCAGCTTGGCTTGCTGCGCAATGTATTCCAGATCGCTTACCAGGGAAGAGCATTGCTCACAGGTCTTGAGGTGCTCCTGCTGACTCAGGTCGCCGCCCGACTCGAAGAGTTCAGGCAACTGTTCCTGGAAGGCAGCGCAGTCGTTTGGGTCGTGTTTCGTCATGGATTGGTTCTTTTTGGCCGCGTTCATTGCAGGGCCTCACGCCGGGAACTGGCCTGGCCGGTGCGCAGGAGGTCGCGCAGCTTCATGCGCGCCTTGTGCAGTTGCGATTTGCTGTTGCCAATGGAGCATTCCAGCATATCGGCGATCTCGTTATGCTCGTAACCTTCGACATCGTGCAGGACGAAGACGAGCCGGTAGCCGGGGGGAAGATCGGAGACGGCGCGTTCGAGCGTGACCCGATCGATGGAGCCGGAGAGCATGAGGTCGCGCGCGCCGATGTCCTTGCGCGGACCGTCTTCCTGCGAGGGCTCGAGGGTTTCCTCGAGCGACACCTGCGGCAGACCCTTCTTGCGCAGGTGCATGAGCACCACATTCACTGCCAGCCGGTGCAGCCAGGTGGAAAATGCAGAGTCGCCGCGGAAGGTGCCAATCTTGCGATAGAGCTGCAAAAAGGCCTCCTGCGTGAGGTCCTCGGCTTCCGCGACATTGCCCAGCATGCGCAGGCAGAGCGAGTAGACGCGGCGCTTATGGAGACTATAGAGACGCTCAAAGGCAGCGCCATCGCCAGCCTGTGCCGCGGCAATGGCTTCTGCCTCGCCGGCGATGGGCGGATTGCGTCGAAGGTGCTGGTTGGCTTTCTGACGTTCCGGGCCAGCCGCGGCCGAGGATTTCGCAGGGGGAGAAAAGACGCCATTTGTAACGGATTTGGTCATGTGTCTACGATTCGCCGCCAGCGCAGTCGTCATGGAGATCCTAATTTGTTTCGTCTTAATCCAGGGATCTGGATGGGGCAATGACTGTCGGACGCTGTGAGGAGGGAGAGGGGTTGCCTTCGCATTGTAAATCAGCAAGTTGGGAGCCAGCACAGACGCGGCTCATCCCTGCTTTTCGACGAACTGGCACCGCAGAGACTTCTCCGCGTTTCAGGCCTTTACAGCGAGGGGAAAGTCTCCTTTGCGGCCGTGGTAAAGGACAACGCGAACGGTGGAACCGGGCAGATGCTCCCAGGTCTCGAGCCGCGGGTCGTAATTCGCGGAAGCGACGAGCTTAAATAGTCCTCCACCGAGCTTCAAGCCACGGGTGGGACGGAAGACTTCCGTGCCCTCATTCAGGAGGCGCACGTGAAGCTCAATAAAGGATCGGCTGAAGGTCATACATCTAGTTTCCCACGAATCTGGCATAGAGCGTGCGGGCGAGGGCTACATCGGTGGTGCCCTGGATGAGCGCACGGCCGTCGGCGAAGAGCGTGAGTGTATGGGGGCCGCGGCGGAACTGGAGGAGCAGTCCGTTTTGACGGACCTCGCCGTGGGGGCGGAGGCGGTCGGCGGCAGCGGCGAGATCGACGGGACGATGGTGCTCGTGAATCTGGACGGAGTTGCGGCCACAGAGCGTGATGTGCGGGCGGCCTTCGCCGCGGAGGTGGGCGAAGTCGTGCAGGCTGCATACCTCGCAGCCGGGGCGCGGAGTGGCGGCATTGATCTCGGAGCGCTCGTTCCGCCAGAGGTCCCAGGCAAGCAGGGTGCGGCGCATATCTTTGGGTGCGCCGGTGAGATATTTGAGCGCTTCGGTGACCTGGAGGGAGGCGGCGAAGTTTACGGCGGTATTGAGGATGCCGGCGGTATCGCAGGTCTCGAGCGGGCCGGTGGGCGGCTTGGGAAAGAGGCAGGCGAGGCAGGCGGTCTGACCGGGCATGATGTTCATCGTGGCGGCGTAAGCGCCGATAGCGGCGGCGTAGATCCAGCCGACCGGTTGGCCCGCCTCCAGGCTGTCACTCCTACCCTGCTCAAGGCTGTCATGCTGGCCCCGCTCAGGGCTGTCATGCTGACTCCGCTCAGGGCTGCTCTGCTCCACTACGTAGTCGTTGACCAGGTAGCGGGTTTCGAAATTGTCGGTGGCGTCGAGGATGATCTGCGCATCCGCGAGCAGGTCGTGGATGTTGCCGGGGACGAGGTCGGCGACGTGGGCGCGGACCTGGATCGCGCTGTTGAAGCGGGCGATCTGGCGGCGCGCGGCTTCGGCTTTGGGGGTGGCGGCAGCGGCGTCCGCTTCATCGAAGAGGACTTGGCGCTGCAGGTTGCTCTCCTCGACGAAGTCGCGGTCGATGAGGATGAGAGTACCTACCCCGGCGCGCGCGAGCAGGGCGGCCGCCGCTGCTCCGGTTGCTCCGCAGCCCACGATGGCCACGGTAGACGAGGCGAGGCGCTGCTGTCCCTCTTCGCCGATGGGGGCAAAGAGCACCTGACGCGAGTAGCGTTCCAGGTTCGTTTCTGTCGCGGTGTTGGCGCTGTGCATTGCGTCTAGTATAAAAAGACGCGTACCGGGCCGTGGGGCGCTGGTTTGTCCTCGCATCTCATCCACCGTGATGCTTCCGAGTTACGCTACGACGCCAGCTCCACCGGATAGTATCCCGATGGCGCTCTCCCCGGAGAGGCTCTTTGACTGCAGTGCGTGACAGTCCTCCGCAACAACCGCGGAGGATCGGCGAATGTGTATCGAGACCCCGGCGTGCGGGCTGGGCATTGTTCCTGCTGCTGGCCGGAATAGCGCTGTGCCGCGCGCAGTCCACTTCGACATCGCAGCCGGACCCATCATCGCTGCTCAATCCGCCGCAGGATTCTCTGAATACAGCACAAGCCGGGACTGACCAGACACAAGCCGCAACGCCGCCTGGGGGAACTTCGCTGCCCGGCGCCGCGGCATTTGCCGGGAGCAAGGTGACGGGCGTCCGCTTCGACGGCGTGCAAGCCCCCATGCTGGGGCCGCTGCCGTCGCAACTGGAGCTGCAGACCGGAGACACGCTGACGGAAGAAAAGCTAAAGGCGAGCCTGAAGAGGCTCTACGATTCCGGCCTGTACGACACGATTCAGGTGCAGGGGATGCGTTCGGATGGCGGCGTTCTGGTGGTTTTCACCGGGCGACCGCGGCTGTTCATCGGGCGGGTGCAGATTTTTGGAGTCAACAACGAGCGGTTGCAAGCGCAACTGGAGGGCTCGGCACGTCTGCAGCCGGGCACCCGATATACGCAGCGCAAGCTGGACAATTCGCAGGCGTCGATCGAGCAGGCGCTTACGGATAGCGGCTTCTACCAGGCAACGGTAGAGCGGCGGCTGCAACTGGATGCTCCGAAC
>DASVAI010000106.1:0-17117 GCA_036376445.1 Acidobacteriaceae bacterium | reverse complement strand
GCCGTCGTCGATATTGACGTAGACGTAGCCGGCATCTTTCATCCCGCTGGAGACCACAGCGTCCGCCGCCGCGCGCACGTCTGCATCGCTGACTTCGCGCCCGAAGTGATTCCAACTGTTCCAGCCCATGGGCGGCGTGGCCGCGCTCTGCGCCCAGCCCAGAACGGGGAAGGCGCAGAGCGCAAGGGCAAATGCGACTAGAGACCGAGCGTTAGAACTCAACGCGGCCATAAAACTGAGCCAGACGGGGATTCGTAAGCGTAGCAGTTGCATTTCCAAAACCATTGGAGTTGGTGATGTTGGCTGAAACCGAATGCGCATCGAATCGTACACTATTGGTCACATTGAAGAGCTCCATACCTGCCTTTACGCGGAAGCGCTCATTGATCGGGAAGGTCTTGGCTAGCCTGGCATCCTCGCCGCGCAGGATATTTCTCGAACCGGAGTCGCCCAGCGGGCATAAATCGAATGCAGCGAATGCGGCCGCAGGGTCGGTGAACATTTGCTGCAGTTTGCCACGCCCATGTGGGATGGAGCCGATCTGTGTGGCGAATCCCTGGATGTCGTAGTTCGTGGGGAAATTGCCGCCATTGTTGACGGAATAGGGGAAGCCGCTGGTCCAGCGAATGACACCGGTGGTCTGCCATCCGCCGATGAGCTCGTCAGCGAGCCTGCCGACGGACGAAGCGTAGCGCTTGCCGCGGCCGAAGGGCAGGTCCCAGGTGTAGTTGGCGTTCATCTGGTGGCGCAGATCGAAATCCGAGGGGCTATAGAGCTGGCTTGGATTCCAGGTATTGATGATCTGTGCGTAGTTGATGCTGCCCGAGGTGCCGAGCCGCTCCGCCCGCGAGGTGGCGTCGAGCGATTTGGAGAAGGTGTAGTTGAAGTCGGCCTGCAGGCCCAGGCCGAAGCGCTGGCGGTAGACGGCCTGGAGCGCGTTGTAGTTGGAATTACCGATCGATCGCCAAGCATAAAGCGCGGAGAACTGATCGTGATAGAAGCGGTTCGAAGGATACAGGCCGTTGGGGTTGATGCCCGCTCCGGTGTTGGAATCCGGCATATCGAGCGCGTAAAGCGCATTTGCTTCGTTAAAGATGTTCTGCTGATAGAGCTGATAGATGTTCTGCGTCGCGGTGAAGCCGGGGCCGAAGCCGATGTCCTGGCCATCGAGAGCGCCAAAGAGTGTCTGCCGGTAGGGGATGGGTTGCACGGAGGAGACAGGCACTCCGGCGCCGCCGTTTGCCCGGGTGAGCCGCGCCATCTGACGGGCAGCTGCGAAGTAGCTGGTTCCGGCGGCTGAGAGGTTGGTGGGCATGGCGACGTCTTCCTGCTCGAGCAGGTGATGCGCCATGCGGCCGACATAACTCAGCTCGAAGGAGGAGCCGTTGCGAAGCTCGCGTGCGATGGAGAAGTCCAGAACGTGCGCGTAGGGTGTGCTGACTGCTGAATCCTGCGACCAGTAGATCGCGTCGGCCGTGGGTCCGCTGCGCACCGGGATGGCAGGGAAGCCGATGGCGGGCGGAGGCGGCAACAGGCTCTGCGGTACCTCCGTGGTGCTGGTGAAGCGCGGCGCGGTGGCGGGAGTCAGGGTGAGTGCGCTGGTCTGTAGCGTGGTGGCCGGACCGAAGGAGCCTTCGCTGTCAAAGCTGTTCACGATGGCAGCGCCGAAGTGACCGAAGACGAGCGAATACCCGCCGCGGATACTGCTTTTTCCGGTGCCGAAGATTTTTCCCAGATGCCGGAATCGGGAGTGGGAGAGTAGGCAAACGCGATCCTCGGGCCGATGTCTGCTTTTTCCGGGTCCAGTAATCCGGCTTGCCGTTGTAGCGGCCGCTGATGGGGAACCCGAGTTGGCCGGCGCCGTTGGCCGCCTGGCCTGATGCAGCGAGCTGGGCGCTCTGATTCACGAACTTCGTCAGGGAAAACTTACCCGGCGCGCAGGCATTGTTCACGATCTGGCAGAGGCCGACCTGTGTGCCGCTGGTTTCCGCGGGCACCTGGAGGTAAGAGTAGCGAAGGCCGTAAATGAAGTTCAGGTTCCTGGTGGCTTTCCAGGAGTCTTGCGCGTAGAACTCGTATTCGTTCCAGGATAGTCGCGGGTGACGGGCGCGCCGGGCGGTAATGTGCCGCCGGTCTTGGTGGTGTTGTAGGTGATGTTGCCGACATTGATGATGCCAGCCACCGCCATCAGACTGCTGTTGTAGTTGGCACGCGAGGACGATGCAACGGTGGGATATCAAACGCGTCCGGATCAAAGCCGCCCCGCTGCCCGCGATGGTTCCGGACTGGAGATATTGATATGTGCCTGAGGCGCTGGAATAGGAGAGAGCTCGTTACTGGAGCTGCGGTTGCCAGTTGGGTAAACCATAGTGAATCGCGGCATCGAAGGGCTCGCTCTCGAAGTCGAAGGGTACGAGGCGCGTCGCCAGATTGATTGTGACGCCGGGGTGCTTCTCGAGAAAATCGGAGAGCCGGGGCATCAGCCAGCGGGTGGCGAAGGTGGGCAGGACGGCAAGATTAAGCAGCCCGGTGTTGCCTCCACAGGCCATGACCCTGCTGGTGGCGTCCTTCAGCCCGGTGATGACCTTGCTGATGTCATTGAGAAATAGCTTGCCGGCATCTGTGATGATGACCCGCTGGCGGACCCGTTCAAAGAGCGAGACGTCGAGAAGAGATTCCAGTTGGTGAATCTTGCGGCTCACGGCGCTTGCGTCAGATTCAGCTCGACCGAAGCTCGGGTGATGCTTCTGTGCCGCGCGACGCGACGGTCTCGAAGGCCTGAAGAGAACTTATGGACGGCAACTCGGACAAAGCAGTCCCCGCGCTCAGGATGGCATTCGTAACCGGCATCTTATGCTGAAAACGAATGATTGTACATCCGCAGGAGGAGAGGCGTCAGCGATTGGCAAACAGAGGCTTTAGCGAATCAGGAAGCTCGACCAGACCTGCATATCAGATCGCCGCGCAGCCCGTATACATCCGTACAAAGGAATGACAAATCGATAACAAGTTGTCGTGTTGCTGTCTCCATACTCGCCTGAAAGCAGCGTTCCAATGAAGGTGACATTTGAGAGACAAGCGGATGCATTGTGTTCTGCGCTTCTTCGTGGCCTGTCTCGTTCTGTGGCTCTGGTCAGGAACTGCGGTGTACAGCCAGACACCGGGCACAGGCGCGATCTCCGGCATCGTCTATGATCCGGCGGGCAAGGTCGTGAGCAACGCAACGGTGGAAGCTCAAGATGCGGCGACGCACCTTACGCGCTCGGCGATTACTACACCGGAAGGCCTTTTCCGGGTGCCGCTGCTGCCGCCTGGGAGCTACACAGTCTCCGTTACCGCGCAAGGATACGCTGCGCACACCTCACAGCCGATCCAGGTGACCGTCAGCAAGACCAGCTCGCTTTCTGTAACGCTTGCCGTGGCGAGCGCCAGCACTAGTATTCAGGTGAACGGGACCGTTCAGCCTGTGGATGTAGAGAGTTCCACGCTGGGCGGGCTGGTGGATGAAACTGCGATCAACGCTCTGCCGCTCTCGAATCGCAACTACACGCAAATTCTCGGGCTCTCGCCGGGTGTGATCGTGGACCTGCCGGATGCCTCGCAGCTTGGAAGCGGCACGCAGAATGTCGCGTCCAACGGCGCGACACCGACGTCCAACAACATCCAGTTCAACGGTATCGACGCAAACAATCTTGCAGAGAATTCGGCTGCGAACTCCAACGAGCAGGTGGGCACGGCGATTCCTGCGCCGGATTCGATCCAGGAGTTTCGCGTGCAGACCGCGAACTTCGATGCGGCTTACGGGCGCGGCACTGGAGCCAATGTCGACCTGGTGAGCAAGAGCGGTACGAACGGCTTTCATGGCAGCGCATGGGAGTTTTTGCGGAACAACATCTTCAACGCGAATGACTTCTTCCTGAAAGGCGCCGGGCAGCCGCGACCGGACCTGAAGCAGAACCAGTTTGGTGGATCGATCGGCGGCCCTGTGATCCGCAATAAAACGTTTTTTTTCAGCGAATATCAGGGGCTGGCGGAGGTGAACGGTCTGGGCGGCAAGCAGACGACGACGCTTCCGATGCTGACCGACGACCGATCTGCAGCGAAGCTGGGCGCGCAATTCTGTCCGGCAGGTCATCCGGGCAATGCGGGCCAGCCTGCTGCCGGCTATCTGACACACGCAGGCGGGGCACAGGTGGCGTGCGACGGGTCAAACATCAGTCCAGTGGCACTTGCGATCTTGAATTCGAAGCTGCCCAGCGGGCAATTTGCGGTGCCCAGCCCTCAGCAGTCGGTACCGGTGACGGATCCCGATCAGCTGCCGGTGGGTCAATCGACCTATGCGATTCCCGCGCATTACCGGGAAGACCAGGCGTCGATGAACGTCGATCACGCCGTGACCGCGGCCAACACGCTTTCCGGGCGGTTCTTTTATTCGCGGGCTTCGACGAGCCAGCCATTCTCGCCCGCAGCGGCAACCGTGCCGGGCTGGGGCACCGATGCACTGGGCCGCAACACCATGTTCGTGCTTTCCGACACGCACACCTTTAACCGGAACCTGGTGAACATTGCGCGATTCGGTTATATGCGATACGACGGTGTCTCGACGGTGCAGAATCCGCTGCTGGCTACCGAGATTGGGCAGGGCACGCCCACCGGAGCGGCAGACCCTACTTCGCCGGCTCCCGGGATGACTATCGATGGGCTCTTCACCATCGGCGATGCAGGCACCCCCGCCTTGTGGCAGGTGACGAACTCGTTCGTATGGCAAGACACTGTTGCCCTGACGCGCGGACGGCAAAACATGCGCTTCGGATTGGAGTTCAAGCGCCACCAGGTGAATGAGGATGCCCCCTTCGAGTCGAACGGACTGCTGGACATCAGCACGTTCGCGGATTTTCTGCTTGGCCAGAGCGCCGCTCAGAATGGGAGCCCGAGCGGCCTGAGCAACGTGACCGAGAGCATGGCCGGCGGCGGCATCTTCCGGCGGGATAATCGGTACACGGACTTTGCAGGCTTTGCGCAGGACGATATCAAGGTGAACCCGCGGTTCACGATCAACGCCGGTCTGCGCTACGAGATCTTCGGCGCGCCCACGGAGATTCACGGACGACTGACAAATTTCGACGCAAACATAGCACAAGGTCCGGTTCCTCCCGAGGGGACGTTCAGCGGCTACACGGTGCCTTCGAATTTCCAGTCACCGATTCCTGCAGGCGTTGTACGAACGCCTTATGCCGGATTCTGGCAGACGCCTTACGGCGATGTGGGGCCGCGACTTGGATTTGCCTGGCAGATGAGGGATAAGTCCCTGATCGTGCTGCGCGGCGGGTATGGCATGTATTTTGATCAGCACGCCGGCAACCTGGCAGAGCAGACTCTGAGCCAGGCTCCGTTTGCGACGCTGCAGATTGTTTCCGGAACTCCCAATGGACCGGCGACGTTGGAGAGTCCGTTTGTCCCGTTGATTCTGCCCAAATCAAGCTATCCGATCTTTATGCCGCGTACGGCGACTTCGGTCCCATTTATCGAAGGCACCGACCCCAACGTGCTCGACGGACGGACGCAGGAATACAACCTGAACGTGCAGTATGCGCCGGGGGGCGACTACGCGATCGAGCTTGGATATGTAGGCACTGTTTCCAACCATCGGCCGGGGCAGATTGAGTTCAACCAGGCGCTGCTGGCCAGCCCTTCCAGTCCCGTGAATGGCGAGACGACCAACTCGGTGAACAACGTGATTCAACGGCTGCCGTTCGCCGGCGTGAGCCCCGGCTCGCTGTTTACAGTATCCACGTTCATCGCGAGATATGACTCGATGCAGGCACGCATTACGAAGCGGATGCGGCGTGATCTGCAGTTTCAGGCGAGTTATACGTGGTCCAAGAATCTGGATGAAGTGAACGGCGAAGGGGGCCTGGACACTTTCGAGCTTCAACTCCCGACCAACGATCAGCACAACCTGCGCCAGGGCTATGGCCTGGCAGGCGATGACCGTGCACATCGATTCGTGGCGAATTTCACCTGGCAGACGCCTTCGTTTCGCACGATGCCGGATGCGGCACGGTATCTGCTTGGCAATTGGCAGTTCTCGGGCATCGGCGTGATCCAGTCAGGGAGACCGATCACTATCACGGATACGAATGCAGGCTCGGTATACGGCAATCTACCGGGAGAGGCGAGGGCACAGATCTCGGGCAGCAGTCCGGCGACACATGGCTCGCTGTTTTCGCGGGTCATCGGGAACTATCTTGACCCAAGCGGCTTTACGCGTGCGCCGGAGGCGCCATTCGGCACCAGCCTTGCCGATCAGGACTTCGGTAACAGCGGCGTGGGTTTGGTGCGCGGGCCGGGACAGCATAACGTCGACCTGGCGCTGGAGCGCACGTTTCCGGTGAAGGAGAGGAGCAGCTTTCGTTTTCGCACTGAGTTCTTCAATGTGACCAACACGCCGCAGTTTGCCAACCCGAACAGCAGTCTCGGTTATGGCGATCCGACGGCGCTGCACCCGGTGGCGAGTCCTTCGTTCGGCAGGATCACTGGCACGCTGAGCAATCCACGCATTATCCAGTTCGCGGTCAAATATGTGTTCTAGCGGCCTACGGAGACCTGAACAGTGACGATGACCATTGAAGAACTCGAGGCGGTGTGCGCGACATCAGAGGCGCCGGAATTCTACCGGCACGACCTCGAGGGGCCCAGTCTTTCGCTGCAGCGGATGTTCTATCCGTTCGGCTTTCCCACCGAACTGCGCACCAATTCTGCCGAGATCATGAAGGAGGCCGAGGATGTATGGAGCATTTTCGACCGGCAGTTTGCAACCGAGCCGATCCGCGTCGACGTGTATGTGATGGACGGCGACGACACGGCAGAGTGCCCGCCAGAACCGCGGTACTGCCTAATGCCGCCGCTGGTTGTTTCCATCGCGGATCCTGACAACTACTCGATTGTCGATCTGGCGCGAAACGAAACGCAGATCAGGCTATCTCGTGGCGCGCTCCAGCATCGTTCTTATCTCCGCTACTTTTTTCTGGAACACTCGAGCGGATGCCAGATAGCAACGCGCTATGCCACTCCTATCCATGCGGGCTGCGTGGCGCTCGGGGAAAGAGGAGTCTTACTGTGCGGCGACTCCGGAGCTGGAAAATCCACGCTTTCCTATGCGTGTGCCCGTGCCGGATGGACCTATGTGTCGGATGACGGGAGCCTGCTGGTGCATTCTGACGCGCCGCAGCGAAGGATTACAGGCAATTGCCACCAGGTGCGCTTTCGGCCATCGGCTGCGCAGCTCTTTCCGGAGATAGATGGCCTGGAGATCACACCGCGGGCAAACGGCAAGCCATCGGTAGAGCTTTCCACAGCGGGCCTGCCGGGCTTGGCGCGCGCGCCGCATACGCGCGCAGATTTTCTTGTTTTTCTCAATCGGCGAGCCGATGGGCCTGCGGAACTTCGGCCTTACCGAACCGACGTTGCCCGGACGTACATGCGCCAGGTTCTTTATGGCTGCCGCGATTCACTCGCAAAGCAATATGAGGCCATCGAACATTTGTTGCATGCGGAAATCTATGAACTGAGATACAGCGACCTCGACTGGGCTGTCGCTCGTCTGCGCACGCTGCTGGAAGAGGGATGCTGATGGTAGCTCTGGCGCAGCCACGATCAACTGCTGAGCCTCAGAGTCGAGGCTGGCGAAGTCCCGCTCGATGGCTGGAGGCGCAAGACCTCGGCCGCGGATATTGGGTATTTTTCTCATCCGCTTTCTTCTTCGACGCGGGGTTTGCCACCTATTTCTTTCTCTTCAACCTTTATCTTCTGGATTATCACTTCAACGAACGGTCCATTGGCCTGATTGGCGGAGCCCTGACGTTCGGCACATTGCTGGGAACGCTGCCCGCGGGCGTGCTGGCGCAGCGGCTGGGGCTGCGGTCGCTGCTGTTTTTCTGTTTCATCTCCGCGCCGTTGCTGAACGCATTGCGCGCGCTATGGATATGGGAGCCCGCGCAAATCGCGATCGCGTTTCTGGCAGGACTGGCGATGTGCATCTGGGGTGTCTGCTACCTGCCTGCCATCGCGAGGCTCACGGGAGAGAAGAATCGCACTGCCGCCTATAGCCTGACATTTGCAGCGAGCATTGGGACCAGTGTCCTGGGCGGAATCGTGTGCGGCTATCTTCCGCGCTGGCTTGCCGCTGCCGGTTTCACTCTGCCGCCAGCACGCGTAAAGCTGCTGATCCTTCTTGCGGCCTGTGGCATTGCGCTGGCCGCACTGCTGCCTCTCGCATTTCTTCGTATCCCGTCCCGGCGAGCGGAAGGCGACGTCGAAACCGGCTCCGCGCGGCGCTGGGCCGGGCTGCTTCAAATCCATCCCTTCCTGCGTCGCTATCTGCCGCTGATGGCGGTATGGTCGGCGGTGCTTGCCGCCTTCACGCCGTTTGCGAACGTGTACCTGCAACGAGAGCTGCATATTCCTCTTTCGCGAATCGGCCTGATCTTTTCCGTAACCCAGATTGTCCAGTTGGGAATGGGTTTGCTGACCCCGCTGATCGTTCGCGCAACCAGCCTGATGCACAGCATCGTGGGGATGCAGATTGCGGCGGCAGTTTCGCTGGGCTGCATGGCTGTCGCATGGAGCAGCACTCTGGCGATCGCGCTTTACCTGGCATTCGCGGCAGCGCAATGGATGTGCACTCCGGGACTCTATAACCTGTTGATGAATGAAACACCAGATGAGCAGCGCAGTGCGGCCGCGGCGATGACGCTGTTCTGCAATGCACTTGCCGGATCGATCGCAACGGCGGGAACCGGAGCCTTGATCACCCGCCTGGGATATAAGCCTGTGCTGCTGGGCATTGCAGCCATTGCACTGGTGACCGCACTTCTATTCCATCTGCTGATCGTGCCGCAGCAGAGGAACCCGGGCGAGAAGCGACCTAGCTTGTGCGCTGGAGAGGGCCAGGGATGACAGCGGACCGACAGGACGTTCAAAGGACACCTTTTGCCAGTCAGTTATCGAGAAAAGGGGCACCGGAAGAGGAGAGAAGAGGTATGCTGCAAAGCGAATCGATTATGACCGAATCCATGATCCATGAACCGCCTGCAAGCCCACAGCGGACCCATATTCTTGTGGTGGAAGATGATCCGCGCATGCAGAAAGTGCTGCAGCGCATGTTCCACGAGCAAGGCTATGCGGTGACTGTGTGCGGAGATGGGCAAGCGGGGCTGGAGGCATTTCGCAATCTGAAGCCGTCCACCGTGGTGCTTGATCTGCTGCTGCCGAACATCTTCGGCCGCGACCTGTGTAAGACGATGAAGGCGGAGCAGCCGGAAATCCCGGTAGTGGTCGTCAGCGCCATCAGCGAGGTGGCGGATAAGGTTCTGCTACTGGAGCTTGGAGCTGATGACTATGTGACGAAGCCGTTTAGCCCGCGCGAGCTGATGGCGCGCGTGCAGGCAGCACTGCGGAGACGCCAAAAACCGAAAACGATGGTGAGCTACCGCTTCGGCGATTGCGAGGTGGATTTTTCCCGCATGAGCGCACGGCGCGCGGGCAAACCGATCACCATGACGGCACATGAATTCAAGTTGCTGAAGTACTTTGTCGAGAATGCCGAACGGGTACTGAGCAGGGAAGAGCTGCTGAATGAAGTATGGGGTTATAACTCCTACCCGACCACACGCACTGTCGACAACCAGATACTGAAGCTGCGGCAGAAGCTGGAGCCGGATGCCGCTGAACCACGCCATCTACAGACAATCTACGGGGCCGGCTACAAATTTGTGCCGTAAGAGGGAACGCATTTTTGTGTTCAACAGAAAAGACGGACCCGGAATTCGAACTCGCGTTCTCCTCCTGATCTCGCTGGTGGCGATCATCGCGGGAACCACGGCGTCCAGCCTTCTTGTTGTGCGGAATCGACTGCAGCACAATGTGCAGCAGAGCCTGGCCGCAGACCTGCAGCATTCGAATGATACATTTCAGGATCTCGAAGCGAGCCGGCGCATTGCGCTGGACAAGGAAAGCTCGCTGCTGGCCAGCCTTCCCAGTCTCAAGGCGCTGATGACGACCAGCGATCCGCGAACCATCACCGATGATGCCGTGGATTTCTGGAAAACCAGCGGGAACGATTTGTTTGCGCTGGCCGATGCGGAAGGCCGCATCCTGAGCGCGAATGCGCGGGATATCGAGTCGACAGACCGGCTGAAAGCCGATCTGCAACATGCGATTGCAGAACCGTCGAGACATTACCTGATCAGCGGAAGCCGTCTCTACGAATATTCGATACAGCCGCTGTATTTTGGCGCGCCGGCGAATGGATCGCTACTGGGACACGTGATCAGCGGGTATGCGATCGACCGGCCGTTCCTTTCCGAGGTTGGCCGGGGGGCCGGTGCGGATGCGGCATTCGCAGCCGGAAATCACATCTTGGTGAGCACGCTGGACAACGAGAAGCGCGACGGTTTGCAGGGCGTTCTGGGATCGCTGGAGCCCGGTGGCGAACGGATTGTGAAGCTGCACGACGAGCGCTACCTGGCGACGAGCAAGGACATGACACCTGGAGCGGGAACCTCGTTGCGGTTGGTTGTCCTAAAGTCGTTCGCAGAGACGGACCGCACGGAGCAGGAGATCAACCGGCTAGTGCTGCTGGTCAGTTTTCTCGCGATCGCCTTTGGCTCTGTCCTTATGTTGCTGCTTGCCCGCATGGTCACGCGTCCATTGGAGATGCTGGCCAGCGGGGTGCAGGCCTTCGGCGAAGGCGACCCGCAACATCTGCTGCCTTCCGGTGGAACGCAGGAAGTGCGTTACCTGAGCGGTGTCTTCGGCGAGATGCGCGACGAGATCCAGAAGAAGAGCCGCGCTCTGCTGGAGTCGGAGCGCCTGGCGACGATCGGTCGCATGGCGAGCTCGGTGTCGCATGATCTGCGGCATTATCTGGCTGCGGTTTACGCGAATGCCGAGTTCCTTTCATCACCGACTCTGCCCGCGAGCGAGCGAGCCGAACTCTTCGATGAGATCCGCCTTGCGGTGAACGGCACGACCGACATGCTGGACTCGTTACTTATATTCAGCCGCACGGGGACAGGATTGCAGCGTGTTCCGACCTCGATACCGGCGCTGGTTAACCGTGCTGTTGCGCTGGTGCGCACCCATCCCGACGCCGAGTCGATCAAAGTGCGAGTAGACGCTGGCAGCGCGGATATTACAGCGGCAGTGGATAGCAAACAGATGGAGCGTGCCGTCTATAACCTGCTGCTGAACGGGTGTCAGTCTGCAAGCCATGGCACCGGACGGCGGGAGGTGAGCGTCTCGATCACCGGCGACGAAACGACCGCCAGCATTATCGTGAGCGACAGCGGTCCCGGGGTCGCGGACGGAATTCGCAACAGCCTTTTCGATCCGTTTGTTACGTCCGGCAAGCAGAAAGGAACGGGTCTTGGATTGACGCTTGCCTATACTGTCGCACGTGAGCATGATGGCAACGTACAGCTTGTCAGCAGCCGACCGGGAGAAACCATCTTTCGCCTCACGGTCTCGCGCGCAACGCCCTCTTCGGACGCGCGCCGGCCGACAAGCAGTACCCGGAGCGCGCAATTGACCTCATGATCCGTCCGATTCAGAGTCGCCGCGCGGTTCTCAGACCGTGCCGCATACTGCGTGCGGCAGTTCCCGGTGTGACTCTCACGGCAGTCATGTCGTCTGTCCTGACGATACACACCGCGGTCGCGCAGAATGCAGCGACGTCGTCGCAGGGTCTGGAGCAGAAGGTGCAGCAGCTGACGGATGCGGTTGCGCACACGCAAACGCAGCTTGAGGTCTATCAGAAACAATTGCAACAATTGCAGGCCCAGCTTGCGGAGGTGCAGAGCCAATTGGCTGAGCAGAAAGCCTCCGCGGTGTCGTCGGGGTCCGGAACGGCATCAACGACGCAGACCGGCAGCTCCTCGTCAAGCCAGCTTGATGAAATCCGCGAGCGGCAGGCGATCCAGGAATCGCAGATCGCGACCCACGAGCAGACGAAGGTGGAAACGGAATCCAAGTATCCGCTGAAGGTGAGCGGGCTGATACTGTTCAATGGATTCGTGAACACGAGCGCGGTGGATTCTGCCGTGGCTCCTACCTACACGTACCCGGGAGGCGGAAGTACCGGACTCTCGTTGCGGCAGACCGTTCTCGGACTGGACGCTCGCGGTCCGCATCTATGGGGAGCCACGAGCCGTGGCGATCTCAGGGTCGACTTTTTTGCCCGTGATGCTGAGGCGAATTACAGCGCTTCCGGTTTGCTGAGATTGAGGACCGCGCATGCAAGCCTGAGCTGGAAGAACACCGACCTGTTGGTGCAACAGGATCGCAGCTTTCTGGAGCCGAACGCCCCAACTTCGCTCGTCGCGGTGGCGCAGCCGGAGTTCTCCTGGAGCGGCAATCTCTGGGTCTGGAATCCGCAAATAGGATTGACGCAGAGGATTGGCTTGAGCGGCACAAGAGTTTTAAAGCTGCAGAGTGGTCTGATTGATGCGGCCGATCCGCGATGGCCCGGCATCGCGGCCGGCAGCTCCGAAATCTCTGCCGCAGAACGGAGCCGTTGGCCCGGCGCGGAAGCTCGCATTGCATTCGCTTCCCGAGATGCCATATCTGGCCCTGAGATTGGACTGAGCGGGTATTTCAGTCCGCACGAAAACACCGACGGTGCCCGATTCCATGCATGGGCCGGCGCCATGGACCTTCGTCTGTTGATTGCGCCACATCTGTCGTTTACGGCCAATGCCTACCGTGGCGCGGCGCTGGGCGGCCTGGGCGGCGGGGGGTACGTCGACTATGTCTATCTTCAGAGGAGCACGGCAGAAATTGCGCGTGCACTGGATGACGTGGGCGGATGGACACAATTGAAGGCGAAGCTCAGTGAGCGGCTGGAGTTCAATGGGGGCTACGGCATCGATAATCCCTTCAACAGTGAAATACGCGCAAGCACGCGCATCCCGGAATACTCCATTTATCACGGGCTCCTCAAGAACCGCTCGACCTTCGGGAACGTCATTTACAGTCCGAGCAGTTATCTGCTCTTCTCTCTGGAATATCGCCGGCTTTGGAGTAACTATCTGACGGGACCGACAAGCACCAACAATGTGATTGGCATCGCGGCGGGGTACCGATTCTGATGCGGTCTATGTCTTCTGCGCTCGGCCTGTTTCTCGTGTGGATGCTCGCTGAGTCCTCGCTCTACGCGACTGAGGTGACCTCCCGGCTTGTCGAACCCGGAGCGCCAGCGCATGGATCGGCGGTGGCGCGTTCGGCAGTGATTTGGCTTGCGCCGTTGGGGCACACAGACGTGCCTGCAGTTGCGCCGGGCAAGTTCACATTGACGCAGAAGAACAAGACGTTCATTCCGCATCTGCTGGTCGTTCCAGTCGGCAGCAGCGTTGCCTTTCCCAATGAAGATCCCTTCTTCCACAATGTCTTTTCGTTGTTCGACGGAAAGCGGTTTGACCTTGGATTGTATGAGGCAGGTTCTACGCGGAGCGTGCAGTTCTCGCGCGTGGGCGTATCGTATATCTTCTGCAACATTCATTCGCAGATGAGCGCAGTGGTGATTGCCCTGGACACGCCCTTCTACAGCATCGTCGATGCCTCGGGAGCATTCCATATTCCATCGGTTCCCACGGGTGACTATGACCTGCACATGTGGGTGGAAGGCCAGCCGCCGAGCTCGTTGGACCAGGAGACGAAACGCGTGCATATCACAGGGCCGGAGACTGACTTGGGCGAGATACGTGCTGATGTCAAGAAACAGGGCCATCAGAATAAGTTCGGGCGACCGTATGAGCCGGACGCGGTGCCGACTTACTAGGATCTGTTAACGCTATTAGGGCGAGCAGCGTTGCTGGCGAAAATCCGGAGATACGAGGCGGAGGACGCAGTGTGTGGCAGGTCCCCATGCAAGTCCGACAACGCAGTCTGGACCGATTTGCGCTCCAACCCTTCGGGACGGGGCCAATTTTCCCGGCTTCTTTGTCTCTCGTCGCTCGAAGATGCCAGATGTTCGTCGCTCCTCGCTCCGCGAATCCAGAAAAATTGGCTCCCGTCGCTGCCGTCCTAATAGCGTCAACAGACCGTATGAAACCGGCCGATGGATCATGGGTTCAGAAAGCGAAGTAGCTCCTGCTCTTCTTTTTGGCTGAGCGAGGCGCGCATGCGCATGTGCCGCACGACGGTGCCGGAAATGCGCGGCGAAAAACCCTCGGGGGCTGCATGACAGCGGGAACAGTTTTGCTGAAAAATACGTTGGCCTTCGCCTGGATGGCTTGAACCCGCTTGTGGCGCTTTTTTCGCATCGGCAACCCTTGCCGGAGCATTATCCCGGCTCGGGGATTGAGAGAACGCGTAGATAGAAGTAAAGGCCGTTCCTAACATCAAAGCGGCCGCTGCCACGATAGAAGGTCGAGTCATTGCTGTTTGCCCTTCCATGCAGGAAAGAGAAACCGATAGACGATTCCTGTTTCCCAGATATTCCGGTTTCCGGTTGATGAGAACTGCCGCGAATAACTCGTGAGGATACGGACGTTGTGCGGCAGGTTATAGTCGAGGCCAAAATCTGCACGTTGCGTGTTCACCAGTGGCAGGTCGTCGCTGACAATTGTGTCGCGTCGAAAGGTCTGTTGCATGCGGAATACCGGCTCGAATCGCCCGATGAAGCTATCCAATCCGCCGAAGGCCTGTGTCCGATAGTCGAGTTCGACCCAGTACCCCTGGGCATGATGGCCCCGGGCAAATTCGGATCGAAGGCGAAAGGCTGTGTTGACAGGCTGCCACCACAGGTAGGCCCCGTAGAAATTCTCATGAGTGTCCTGCAGCAGGCGGCCGTAGGAAAGACCGACCTCCAGTCCCTTAGGGGGCAGAAACAGGCTTGCCCGGCCGCCGAATGAACGTTCGGAATGGAACTGCTCTGATCCGCTGCCGGCTGAGAAATATTCTGCATAGTTGACGGAATACTTCGACCGGGAAACAGCGGAGCCGCGCACCATACCTCCGACACCGGTGCCTGTTGACATGAGCCCGAGTGGCTGAATGAGCGGACCATCCTGAAGGTTTGCGACCCAGATCGGGGAGAGGCGTTCGTTATAGGTGTTAAAAGGAAGCAGAAAACTGCCGGCGACCAGGTTGATATGTGGGGTGACAACAATATCTCCCTGGAGATAAGTCAGGGCCGCAAAATGTGCGTGGTCGTAGCCGGATTTACCGTCTGTTCTGGGGCTGTAGGTCTCCAGAATGGCGGCCCGCGATTCGATGAGGAGGCGCGGGCCGATCGGCGCCGCAATCAGCGGCTCAATGATGGGCTGATAGGTGGTGTTGCCACCATCTGTCTTTGTCTGAAAGCCTACCCCGCCGGAGAGAAGCGGGGTGTCCTGCGCTCTCGCAGGAATCGGAACGCAGCACGAAGCGCCGACGAGAGCACTGAGGACCAGCGTACGTGCCGTGAGGCCAGATTTCTTCGCACCTGACATGACTGCACAGTAACGGGTCGCATGCAGCAATATGTCGCGGAATCTTCTGATGAATGTTAATTCCGTGTCACTTCTCACAGACCTGACTGCAGCCTGTTTCGCAGAGAAACTCGGCCCTGAGAAAGTAAACAAAGCAGTGACAATCGCTTTACAGCGACATGACAACCCTTCGGCGGGCGGCTTACTAGATTCGACTCAGCATTCGCTGCAGAGGTCTCCCGCATGAGGATGAAATCATTCCTGCTCTCCATTTGTCCGGCGCTATTGCTGTCTTCGTCGGTCCTCAACGCCACTCCTCAGCCTCAGCCGGAACGGGTAGAGATCACGGCAAAGCGCTTTACCTTCACGCCCGACCAGGTCACGTTGAAGCGCGGCCAGCCGGTAGTGATCGTGCTGGAAAGCGCAGATGTTTCCCACGGTCTGCAGTTCCGGGAACTGGGGATCAACATCAAGGCAGGCAAAGGAAAAACAGCCGAGGTTCCGTTTACTCCGACAAAAGCTGGCGACTTCACCGGGCAGTGCTCTGTTTTCTGCGGGAGCGGCCACGGCAGGATGAAATTCGTTCTGCATGTGGTTGAGTAAGCGAATGCGTCAACGGGTCATTGCTAACGGCACATTGTCGCTCGCGATTCTGCTCGCGGGCTGCAAGGCAGATCCGCCGGGAAGGTTGGAGGCAAGCGCGATGTATGCCGCCAAACACCACGTCTTTGTGCGCGGCAAGTCGCTGAAGAATCCGCTGCCGGACAACGCGGCAACCATTGCCGATGGCAGAGAAGCATTTTCTCATTATTGCGCGGCTTGCCATGGACTTGACGCGCAGAACACCGGAGTGCCCTTCGCGGAGCGAATGTCGCCGCCGGTACCTCTCCTTTCCAGCAAGGAAGTGCAGGCCTACACCGATGGCCAGTTGAAGTGGGTGATCGATTACGGAATTCGGCCCTCCGGGATGCCGGGGTCGAAAGATGTGCTGAACGACGACGAAATCTGGTCCATCGTCGCGTTTCTTCGTCACTTGCCTCCCGCCGGAAGCCTCGGCGAACCGGAGATGTACAGCCATTAAGATCATGCGCCTGCCTCTCTCCAATTCGATCTCGTTCCGCGCAACCGACGAACTGCGCGCACGAGAAGCCGCCCTGCTTCTGGTATGCGATGCGCGATATGGCGATTGCGCCAGCCTCGACAACCTGAGCTCCTCTCAGTGGTCTCGCCTTTTGCACTGGCTGGATACCAGTGGTCTCGCCTTGTACTTCCTCGATAGAGTGATCGAACTGCAACAGAGCGCCATGCTGCCTTCCGAAGTTCTGGCATCGCTGCATCAGCGCCTCGCGGACAACATCGCGCGAACGGCGAGCATGGTCGCTGAATCGGCAGAGTTGCATCGCGAATTCCAACTGGCCAACCTTTGCTATGCCACGCTGAAGGGTTTTTCCCTGTTTCCGCACTCCGTACCCAAGCCTGAATTGCGCTCACAGTTGGATTTGGACTTCCTGGTCGCGGAAGAAAGCGCACCCAGGGCGCGCAGGATCCTCGAAGATCGGGGGTACTATCTGCATGCCACCAGCGGCCGCAGTTGGGAATTCAAGACGCTTGAGAAGCCCGGCATATCGCTCGAACGCGTTTACCAGA
>DASVAI010000069.1:0-15265 GCA_036376445.1 Acidobacteriaceae bacterium | reverse complement strand
CAGAGGGAAGCGCAAACGCCACGTACACGCCGCCGGAGGGCCACTTGGGATCGCGCCCACCGCCCGCCGCAATCACGACATACTGTCGGCCGTTGACCATGTAGGTAGCCGGCGTGGCGTGTCCGGCGAAGGGCAGTGTCGCGTCCCATAGCAGTTTGCCGGTGCGGCTGTCATACGCGTGCATCTTGCGGTCGAAAATCGTCGCCCCGATAAACACCAGTCCGCCTGCCGTGACGATGGGACCGCCATAGTTCTCGGTGCCTGTGTTTTTCATGCCCTGCGCTGCCAGTTCCGGGTATTCGCCCAGGGGAATCTTCCACAGATAACGGCCGGTGTTCAGGTCGATGGCATTCAGCGTCCCCCACGGCGGAGTGATCGCGGGGTAGCCATCCTGGTCGAGAAACTTCAGATAGCCCCCAAAACGATACGGCAGATCGACGTCTACACCGGACGGATGCGCCGGAGTAGAACCCGCGTGTTCCGGCACGCCGATGAAGCGAAGCAGCGAAGAAAGCTCTTGATCGCGGAGCTTCGGAAATCCCGGCATGCGCCCTTTGCCGTCGTGAACAAGCGCAAGCACCTGTGCTCGCGGCATGCGACTGCCGATGCCCACCAGCGCCGGGAACGACGGCGTGATGCCCTCGCGATTGTCCCCGTGGCAGATGGCGCAATGTGCCGCATAGCTGGCAGCGCCCTCGCGATTGCTGGCCGTGCTCTCGCCGGCGGCATGCGTGGCAGCCATCTCCTGCTTGTCGCTCGATGCCGCCGCGGATTTGCTGCCGTTTTCCATGTAATGAATCAGTGCGGGCAGCGTGGCGTCATCGATCATCGGGAAGGCAGGCATGCGGCCCTTGCCTCCGCGGATGGTCCCGGCGATCTGCTGGTCACTCAGCCGCTTCTCCACGCCCACAAGCGATGGAAACGCAGGCAGCGAGCCTTGGCGATGATCCCCATGGCAGCTTGCGCAGTACTTGTTATATGCGTCTTCGCCGGGACCGAGCCCTGTCCGGTTCACGATAAGTGTGCCGGTCCACGCCATCTCATTTGCGTTGATGTAGATGACTCCGCTCTTCACATCGACCGCAGACCCGCCCCACTCCGCGCCGCCATCGAAGCCGGGAAATATTACAGTCGGCTTTCCCACGCTGAGCGGCACGAACTGCCCCGCGCTCCGAAATGTCCTGAACTTCTCCTGTGCATAGAGATGCGCGGCTGGGGAGCGCGTCGTCAGCATGTCGGCCGTCAGATACTGCCGCGCAAATGGCGCCGGAAAGATCGGACGCGGTTGCGTGGGCCATGCCTTTTCGCCCGGCGCATCGCTGGCCGGCACTCGCTGCTCAACGAGGGGGAAGAGCGGCTCACCGGTGACCCTGTCGAAGAGATATAAGTATCCCTGCTTGGTCGCCTGCGCCACAGCATCGACGTGCTTGCCCTTGTGCATCACGCTGAGGAGTGACGGCGGCGAAGGGAAGTCGCGGTCCCAGATATCGTGATGAACGTCCTGAAACGACCAGATTCGCTTGCCTGTCTCCGCATCCAGAGCCAGCAGCGTATCTGCAAACAGGTCGCTGCCGATGCGGTCTGCGCCATAAAAATCGGAAACGGCTGAGCCCGTCGGCGCATACAGGATGCCGCGAGCCTCATCGAGCGCCATGCCGCACCAGTTGTTCGCCGCGCCGCTGGTGCGCCACGCGTCCTTCGGCCAGGTCTCGTATCCGGCTTCCCCGGGATGCGGGATCGTGTGAAAGCTCCAGCGTAGCGCGCCGGTATGCACATCGTAGGCGCGGATATCTCCCGGCGGCGCGGGATGCGACTCCGGCATGCGGGCGCCCATAATGATCAGGTCTTTGTACACAATTCCCGGAGTCGTCAGCGCAACGGACTGTTCGCGGTAATCACCGCGCAGTTGCTTACGCAGATCAATGCGGCCGTTTTCGCCGAAGCTCACAATCGGCTTGCCGTTCTTTGGATCAAGCGCATACAGGTAATTCGCAATGCCGGCGAAGAGCCGCGCCTCTGTTCCGTCTGTCCACCAGGTAAGACCGCGAACAGGTTGCGTGCTCGCCACGCCGGAGTCGAACTTCCACCGCAGCTTGCCGGTCGCTGCATCGAGAGCGATCACCTTTTGCGTCGGTGTGTAGGCATACACCGCGCGCCCCACCACGAGCGGACTGGTTTGCAGCCCCGCGCTCTTTTCACCCGTATCGAAGCTCCAGGCAACCTTGAGCTTGCCGACATTGTTGCGATTGATCTGTGTGAGCGGCGAATAGTGATCGTCGGCCTTTTGTCCGCCATATACCGGCCAGTCGACAGCCTGCGGAGTACGATGGCTCGCTGCGCCGCCTGACACCAGAGCGAGCGCCGGCAGAGCCCATAGCAGTGTGCGCGATCGGCCCTTAGACATATTTCAGAAGCTGCATAAACCCGAAGTCCATGTGGAGCGCCTGGTGGCAATGCCACAAAGTGTCGCCGGGATTATCCGCAACAAAATCTACGGAGACTGAATCCAGCGGCATCACGTTGATCACGTCCTTGCGCAGGCCGCTGCATTCCTTTGTTCCCACGCGTGTGACTTCAAAAGTGTGCCGGTGCAGGTGAATCGGATGCTGATCGCCGCTGCCGTTGCGGAAAACCAGCCGATAGCGCCTGCCCTCGCGTACTTTCAGCGGATCGATATTCGGCCAGGACTGGTTGTTGATGGTCCATGTGTCGAATTTAGATCCGTTCATCGGACCGGCGTCGCGGAACGTCAGAGTGAATGCCTCGTCCGGCTCCGCCGCCTTCGTCGCTGAGGCGAATTGCCTGTAATCCCATTCCGCAGGAGCCGGATCGCGCCACATCGGTGTGCCGCGCGCGCCTGCGTATTCCACAACGATGCCCAAACCCATCTCGCGGCTCTTCGTGAGCGTAGACCCGAGCACCCACACACCCGGCGTGTTCATCTCCACAATGGCATCCACACGTTCAGCCACAGCGAGAGATAGCGACTCCACGGGCATCGGATTCGGCACTGGGTTGCCGTCCATGGCTATGACCTTGAAGGTGTGGCCCGGCAGCGCGAGTACCACATTCTCCGTCGCGCTGGCGTTCAACAGGTGCATTAACACCCGCTGCCCGCGTTTCACGCGGATCGGCTCCCCGGCGCCGAGCATGTGCTGGTTCACGGTTGCATATTTGTAGCCGACATCGGACCCCGCCGTAAGCGGCGCGTTTGCCGAAGCCGCCCGCATCGTCTCCACCATCGGCACAAACGACGGTTCCCAATGGTGGATGGCGAGAAAGATCTCATGGTCGTAATGGCCCGGATCGTTCCCGCCTTCGATCATCAAGAAACCAAACTGACCGCTATACGTGCCGATGGAGAGATTTGTTCCTGCGGGCGTGTGGGTGTGGTACCAGCGCGTTCCGGCGGGCCGCGGGGTGAAGCGGTAGCGCAGCGTGCCGCCCGCCGGAATCATCGGCGAGCCTTCTTCCATGGCGCCGTCATTGTGCGAATTGATGGCAAGGCCGTGCCAGTGGACAATGTCGGCGCCCGTGCCCCGATTTGTCACGTCCACAGTGACAGGGACACCCCCACGCACGCGGAGCACCGGACCAGGCACCTGGCCGTTGTACGCAAGCGTCTCCACCACGACACCCGGCGCAATCTCCAGCCGGTACGGTGCGATCTGCAGCGCATAGTGCGTTCGCGCCTTCTCTGCTTTACGGAAAGCCCATGCATCGGAGCCGCCGAGCATCTGGTTGGTCAGCAATGTGCCCGATGCGGCGAGAAAACTTCGTCGATCCATGCGCAACCCAGCATAATGGCTGCGGACGTCGTGCGGTGACCGAATCGGCGATTTTCTTTGACGCAGCTAGGTGGCTTGGCCGTTTGCGTGGAATGCGCGCACGTAGCCCGGCATCGTCACATCTCCCGCCAGCTTCGGATCGCGCAAAGGCTGGTCCGCCCGCAGTTGCAGCGGCACCACGCCCGCCCATACCGGCAACGCATAGTCTTCCTCATCGTCGCTCGGCGGGCCGGTGCGCACCTTGGCTGAGACGTCCTCGATAACGAACTCGAGCACCGAAGTAGCCTTCAACTCTTTTGCCGAAGGCGTGCGCACATCTTCCCAGCGGCCGGCAATCAGATGGTCCGAGATCACGCGCAGCGCCTCGACCTTCCCCTGGATGTCGTCGATTCGACGTGCTGTCCCAAAAGCGACGACAGAGCGGTAGTTCATGGAGTGATGGAACGCAGAGCGCGCCAGCACAAGACCGTCCACGTGCGTGACCGTAACGCACGCCTGCACTCCGGCCGAAAGCTCGCGCAGCATCCGGCTCGCAGCCGAGCCATGGAGATAAAGCCGGTCCTTCTCATGGCCGTTGCGGGCGCGGCCGTAAAGGGTGGGAATGACAAACGGCTGGCCGTCCACGCAGAAGCCGACGTGGGCGAGAAAGCCCGCGTCCAGAATGGCGCGAACGGTTTCGGAATCATAGGCCGCGCGTTGCGGCAGGCGATGTACTGTGGCGCGCATGGAACCATGCTCTCTCACCATCTGGTATCGTGAAAGGTCCACTCTCGGTCATTATGCTGATACCACTTAAGCGAGGCCCAGATAAGAGAGGCCCAGATAAGAAGGGCACAGAGCCGCTGTCGCGGCAGGTATACCGCTGGATCCGCGATGCTATCGTGGAGCGCGCGCTGCGTGCCGGCGAGGCGCTGCCATCCACCCGCGAGCTTGCCGAAGAAAACTCCATCTCCCGCACCGTGGTAGTGCAGGCCTATGACCAGCTCATGGCCGAAGGCTTCATCACCGGCCGCCACGGCTCCGGAACCTATGTCTCGGAGGTTCTGCACCCGGCCGCCTCATCGGTGCCCTGCCGAACGGCACCCGTGCGGCTGTCCCGCTACGGAGCACGCGTGGTTGCTTCGAAGCGCGCGGCGCAATCGGACGAGCGGCGGCCGCGTCCTGCCCGCTACGACTTTGCCTATGGCCGCTGCTCGCTCGACGAGTTTCCGCTGGCAGCCTGGCGTCGGATTCTGCAGCGGCGTACTCGTACCGCCCCCATGCGCTCCTTCGAGTACGGCACGGCTGGCGGCGACCCCGCGTTGCGCGAGGCGATTGCCGGGCACCTGCGCCGCTCTCGTGCCATTCACTGCGACGTATCACAGGTCATGATCGTGAACGGTTCGCAACAGGCGCTCGACCTCACCATTCGCCTGCTGATGAATCCCGGCGACACCATCGTCGTTGAAGACCCGCAATACCACGGGCTGCGTCAGGTCATGCTCGCTTCGGCGCTGCGCGTGCGCGCGGTTCCCGTGGATCAGGACGGCATCGATGTCCGGCGTCTGCCGAGGCAGGCGCGGCTCGCCATGGTCACGCCTTCGCATCAGTTTCCCACTGGCGCAGTGCTCTCGCTGGAGCGGCGTCTCGCGCTGCTGGAGTGGGCGCGGCGTGCGAACGCCGTCGTCGTGGAAGACGACTACGATGGCGAGTTCCGCTACGAAGGCGAGCCGCTGGAACCGCTGCAGAGCCTGGACCGCGAAGGCCGCGTGCTGTATGTCGGCACATTTTCGCGCACCGTCTTTCCCGCGCTCCGTATTGGTTATGTGGTTGCGCCGCAGCCGCTGGTGCCGGCGTTCCTGGCGGCCAAGTGGATCGCGGACCGCCACACCGCTGTGCTCGAACAGGAGACGCTCGCGGAGTTCATCGCGTCGGGCGCATACGAGCGTCATCTGCGCCGCACGCGCCGCGCCAATGCGAAGCGGCGCGAAGCGCTGCTGTCCTCGATCGATCGCTACCTTGGCGACCGCGTCACCATAAGCGGCAGCCGCGCTGGATCGCATATCTCGTTGTGGCCTTGTGCAAAAATATCTGCCCCAAAAGTATCTGCTGAAGAGACGATCGCACGGGCCGCGGCGGCTGGCGTTCACATCTATGGCATCGGCAGCTATTACCTGCGGCAGCCGCCGCCCGTCGGCTTTTTGCTTGGCTATGCCGGCCTCACGGTGCCGCAAATACGCGAAGGCATCCGCCGCCTGGCGGACGTGCTCTAGCGCGAAACGGCCACTGAGACCGGCGTCTCGTTCCAGCCACGCAGCTCCAGCTTCATTGTGCTGCGCGACCCGGGCGGAAGCGAGATCGTAATGACACGCGATTCGCCAGGCAGCAGCGAAACGTAATTGTCGCTGTAGTAGGCGGGCAGCACCTGCGTGCCATCGGTTTGCAGCAGCGTTAGCTTGTTCTCGAGCGCCGCCACCTGTCCTGTGTTGCGCAGCGTGACCTGCACGCCGTCATCGATTGCGCCGGCCGTTGCTGCCACCGAAGCCGGCGTCAGCCGGTCCAGCGCGCGATAGCCCGCATCGTGTGCTGCGCGCCAGTAGAAGTTGTCGGACACAAGCTGCCCGTCTGCGCCGCGCAGCTCCAGCCGCACCAGCACTACGTTGTCCTCGCCCATCAACGGCGCCAGCGCGAGCGGAAAACCCTGGGTGACTGCATCCGCCGCTGCGTTCATCGTGGCGTCCCGGCTAAGCAGCAGCTTGTTATCCAGCCCATACACCCGCGCGCTCAATTTCAAGCCCGGCCGGGATGTGGTTGTGGTATTCGCCACGTCGACAGTGCCATTCGACAGATCGAGCTGCACGTGCACCGGCTCGCAGGCCTTCTTCACGCCGTAATAGGAAGCCTGTGCGTCGTAATCGGAGGTGAAAATCTCCCACATCGAGCTCGGCCAAGCGGGCTGCGTCATCCATAGCATTCGGCCGGAGTTCGGCGACCACAGGTGCGCATTCATCCCTTCAAAAATCGCGCGATGATCGACGTAATTCATCATCTGCGCCTTGCGCACGTAATCTTCCAGACTGGTCGCCGCGCCGAACATCGCCTCCATGTGCTCTTCAAACGGGTTCACGTCGCCGTTCCCCGCCTGGTGCCAGTCGTGGTACGCCCAGTCGTCGCTCACCGGCCAGCGATCCGCCTCCGGCAGCCAGCGATGAAACCACTCCTCAGTCGGCAGCGAGGGCGTGCCCGTCTCGACGGAGAAGCCGTGGTTCAGTTTGCTGAAGTAGTCAGCTGGCTCCTGATACGAATACGGACCGCTGCCCTGCAGGTTCACTTCGTTCGAACTGGGTGAGTAGTAGCGCGTGCCGTCCAGCGAATGTGTCAGGCGGATCAGTCCTTCATTGATGATTGGCTGTGGCACGCCTTCATTTCGCCCGCACCACAACACGATTGATGGATGATTCCGATATCGCTCGATCGTGTCCTTCGCATTTTCGAGAAAGAGTTGCGGATCCTCCGCCTCCACGTTGTAATTCTGCGTGGAGTCCCAGAAGTCGTTCCACACCATCAGCCCATATTCATCGGCCAGGTCATAGAAGGTCTCTTCCGTGCTCTGACCAACCCAGTTGCGGATGATGTTCAGGCCCGCATCACGATGCAGCCGGAAGTAGGGCTCCAGCCGCTCGCGCGAAACGCGCTTGCGCGCATCGTCCATGCCCCAGTTGCCGCCGCGCGCCGCAATGCGAACGCCATTCACTTTGATCACGAGATACGGCGCGGGGCCCAGGTCGGTATCCGCGGACAAGGCAGGCGAGTCGTTGGCGCCGGCGGCAATCGATGCAACCGCGCGCGCCATGCCTCTCTTGTGCAAGATTTCTCGCATACCGTCATGGGACACATCGACAGCGGGCGTCGCGCGGTCACGTCCTTCCGTCGGCGAGTACTCGACGCGCCGAAGTGTGCCGTCATTGTCGAAGAGGCTGAGCTCGTAGCTCACCTCGCGCACGCCGAACTGCGTCGTTCGAGTGCTCGTCGTTCCATCGGCGCTGAACGTCACCCTGGCGTGATACAGCTCCGGCTTGCCATACCCGTTTGGCCACCACAATCGCGGGTGTATCAGGTGAAGTCGTGGAAACTCCGCCGGCTTTAATTCCACGCTGTGCTCGCCCGGCGCGACCTCAACATTCTTCGTCAGCTCTACGCCTTCAAAGGACGCCGTCAGCTTGCCGCGCTGCGTCTCGCTCGCCGTATTGTTCAGCGGTATGGTGATCGACACGTCCGCCTGGCTCGTATCCATGCCGCCGTTCTGCAACCGCGGCAGTGTCGTGACTACCTGTGGATCGCCCGGCTTCACTTCGCCGCTTGGTATCAGGCGCACATCCTGCCACAGGCCGGTGTCGCGGTCGCGCTCTGCGGGGATCCAGTCCCAGCCTTCGGTCGCAACGAAGGTCGGCCCATCCAGGCACATCATGCCGCCGTTCTCTCCCGGGCCGCCCAGAATCGACTGCTCCTGCGGAATACCCGGATGCGGCGGCGGTAAGATGCGAATCGCCAGCGCATTCGCGCCGCCTGCGTGCAGGGCGTCCGTCACGTCAAAGGCGCCCCGCCGGAACGCGCCCGTCACCTGACCGATGTGCTCGCCGTTCAGCCAGACTTCGGCGCGATAGTTGATGCCTTCCAGCACCAGCGTGCGTCGCTCGTTCTTCGATTCCTTTGGCGCGGTGAACTCCGCGCGATACCAGTAGTCCTGCTTGTTCAGCGACTCCGGAATCGCCATGTTGTTCAGCCCATAATCCGGATCGGGATACACGCCGCGGTCCACCATCGTGGTCAGCACCGTGCCCGGCACCGTGGCCGCCCACCATTCTTCCGTGCGAAAGCCCGGCTTAGATATCTCCTCCGCGGTCGCCGTCACCTTCGGCGCAGGTGCAAGCTTCCAGCCACCGCTGAGGGTCCACGCGCCATCATCGTCTTTGCGCAGTGTGGTCTTCGCCGGCGGCTCCGGTGCAGCCTTGGGCGCAGAGAACGGAGCCAGGCTGCGCGGCAATGTCGCGGGATCCTGCGGCGCGCGATAGCCCGCCTGCCCGCGCGTCTGCACCGGCCACGGTTTCGCTCCTTCTTCATAGCGGATCATCGCAAACTCCGGCTGCTGCTTTGCCATCGCCGCAATCTGCGCATCGCTCAACACCGCGCGCGACAACGTGAACTCCGCGACATGCCCGCCGAAGGGCGCCGTATCGAGAGCGGCGCTCTCTTCCGGCGCTAGCGAGACCTTCGCTGCAACTCGCGCATACAGCAGCGTGCCCTTTGCCACCTCCGCGCCGTCGCAATAGAGCCTCGCGATCTGTCCGTCAAAGGTCGCCGCCAGGAAATGCCACTGTCCCGCGGCAGGCGGAGCGCTTGCCACCAGCACATTGTTTTTCCCGAACCACAGTGCCGGCCGGCCGTTCATCATGGCTAAAAACCGCGACTCCTCGTCGCGCGGGTCGCCTGCTCCGGCGATCAGCGTCAGCTTCGTCGAGGCCGGCGACATCTCCACCCACGCGCTCATCGACCACGGCGCCACCGCCTTTAGCAGCGGATCAGTTGGCGGCAGCGGCTTCTCCAGTCCCTCGCCGCCGGCCAGTATGTGCGCGTTGAAAGGACCATACTGCGGCGGCAGCACATGGTACGCGCCAGCGCCATACTGCGCCAACCCAGGCGCGGCAGCCAGCGTGAGCACAGCGATAAGTGGG
The DNA here is from genome assembly GCA_036376445.1 of Acidobacteriaceae bacterium. Classification (GTDB taxonomy): domain Bacteria; phylum Acidobacteriota; class Terriglobia; order Terriglobales; family Acidobacteriaceae; genus KBS-83. The sequence continues at coordinate 5,766 of DASVAI010000069.1, read as the reverse complement.
GCAAAGCGGATCGAGCGATGCATGTTTAGCCTCAATGCGGCACAACTTCAGAGCTGAACGTGGAAGCCGGCAGTCCCGCGCTGTCGGTCAACGTCGCATCCGGAGCATTCGGCCACGCGTAGCGCACGTACATCGGCGACGCGACGTGCTCGCTCGTCACCGTAACCGTCGCGCCATCGGGATCAATCGTCGCCCCGGCAGGCACAAAATGCCGGTCTGCCCCGGCAAGCTCAAAGCCTTCCAGCGTGCCGCCGCGCGCCGCCAGCTTGCCATCCGCGGCAGTGAAGTAGACGCGCATGCCGCCGCCCTCCGTTGTGGCCTGGCGGAAGAGCGGTCCGCTGGAGTGCACGTTCTCGCCATAGGTGATGGCGCGCGCGGCCAGCGCCAGCCGGTGTCCTACCGTCTGCTTGTCGGCCGGATGCACGTTGTCCGGATCGCCCACATCGATCGTCACCGCCATGCCGGTGTTCCGCAGGGAAAGAGTGCGCCGCTGCGCATCGCGCACCATGCCCCAGTCTTCTTCCGGCGAAGACCGGTAACTGGAAATCTGCGCAAACAGAAAAGGGAAATCGCCCTGCGCGAACTGCCGTCGCCAATCCGAGATCATTGCGGAGAACAGCCGATGATAGAGGGGCGCGCGTATCAGGCCGGTATTTGCCTCCCCCTGGTACCAGATCACGCCGCGAATCGCCAGCGGCGTCACCGGCGCAATCATCCCGTTGTAAAGGGAGGCCGGCTGCCACGGCTCAACCGGCGGCTGCCACGGATGCTGCGCCGGCGCGCGTCCCTGTGCCTTTGCCTCGGCATCTTCGCGCGCCCAGCGCGCCTTGATCGCCTGCGCGTCGGCTTGCGTGTCCATATCGGCGGCGCGCTCGGCGAACACCGAGCTCAATCCCGCATCCGTGCCCAGCATGTCCAGGCTGGTCCACGCCTCCGCTGGAGTGCCGCCCCAATCGGCCTCCACCACGCCGATCGGTACCTTCTGATCTTCATGAATCTCGCGCGCAAAGAAGTACGCAACGGAACTGAAAGTCGACGCGGTCTCCGGCGTGCAGATCTGCCATACGGCATCCTGATCCTGCAGTGGATACTCCGAGAAGCGCTTCGGCTCATGCAGCAGCCGTATCTCGGGATGATTCGCTGCCGCAATCTCCGCTGCGCTATTCTTCAGCACCGCCGAGCCGGGGAATCCAAGCAGCGGCATCTCCATATTCGACTGCCCGCTCGCCAGCCACACATCGCCGATCAGCAGATCGTGAAGCACAACAACGTCGCCGCCCGCTTGGCCGCCATTCACTGTCAACGTGATTGCGCCTCCGCCGACCGCCCGCGGAGCAAGATACACGCTCCAATGGCCAAGCGAATCCGTTGTGGTGCTCGCGGTTTCGTCCGCGCCGTTTCCGCCGTGCAGAGTCACGCTGGCTCTGCCCAGAGTCACGTGGATCGGCTCGCCCACCGTCGCCCATCCCCACACGTGGATCGGATGATCGCGCTGGATCACACCGTGGTCGCTCCAGAGCTTCGGCAGCCGAAGCTCTGCGGAAGCGGCGAGAGAGATCAGAAAAAGGGAAGGGAAGAACAGGGCGCGTGCAAACCGTGGAAGCCTCATCGGTATCCCACAATGCCACAAGGGGCGCTCTACGCCAAATCGATATGGCCCTTCATCACCCGGATGTTTAGCGGTCCCCGGTGTCCGCGTGCGGGTGCGCCGCGGCTGCCGTCACACCTGCGCCGGCATTTTTGCTCAGGGTTGCGGAGTTCGGCGGCACCGCGATCGTATTCGCCACTGCCGGATCGTCGCGCAGGTGCAGGTACAACTCGCCGCTCGCCGGCTTGGGCACCGCCAACGTTGGATTCGTGTAGCCGTCCGGCACCGAGATGCTGTGCGTGAACTGCGGGTCAGACGCAATCGAATCGATCAGAAACAGCGATGTGCCGTTCAGCGTGCATTGCGCATTCGGATCGTTCGCCGCTGGCGTCGTCGTGTCGTTCACTGCCGGTGGCGGGCCGCTGCCCGCCGTGGCATCCGGTGTATCGCCTGCTGCTTCAGCTTGGGTCGCCGCCGTCGCCGCCGCTGCGGCTGCCGCCTTGGTCGCGCGTCCGCACTTCACGGAGGCCACCAGGGGCACGCGCACCAGCGTGCCCAGCGGAATCCAGTCGCCCGGCGCGCCGCTCGCATCAATGGCGCGCACTTGCAACTTGCCGAAGGCCGATGGCCCGAAGCTCTTCATTGGATCGAAGCTGCCCATCAGGGTGCTCGAATCCTGCAGCACCAGGCTGCCGTCGCTTACTCCGAGCGTGGTGTGCAGCGTCTGATCGTCCGACGCCACTTCCACCTTGTCGCTGCGCGAAAAGCCGGGAAGGGCCACCGTCTTCAGCACGAACGTGATGTTGCCGCCCGCCGGCAGCTCATTCGGATCCACCAGGTGCACAAGGTTGTTGATCTCCGGCGATAACGCCACGCTTTTGCCCGTGAGCATGACCTGCGGACGGTGGCCGCTCACCGTGTTCTCCATTTGCAGCGAGCGCCCGTCCTTCAGCAGCACGTGCGCCGTCACATGCAGATTCACCGGCAGCGCCGCCGCCGCTTTGGGATCAGCCGCCTTCAGCATCAGAGTGTCCTTTTCTCCGGAGTGCGACAGATCGCCCGGCAGAAAGCGAACATCCTTCAAATCGACCGACGCAACTTCATCCAGGCGTGTGCCCACCAGCGACGCGGTACTGTCGCCGGCATGGAAGTGCAGCGCGTCCAGGTGTCCGGCCTGCGCATAAGCCTGGATCGCCACCTGGTCCGGCGACTCGAGGCCCCGCTGCCGCACCAGCAGACCGGCCGCTCCGGTCGCCGCGTCGGTCATCGGCACTTTCACCTCCAGTTCGTCCGGCTTCACTACTTTGAACTCTGCTTTCGTCTCTTTCTCGGTCGAATCGCGCAGTTGGATCTCCGCCACGCAGGCGGCTCCGTTGCCATGCAGCCGCACCTCATCGTCGCGGCCTACCACCAGCGAGTTCGCATCCGCCTTGTCAAGACGCCATGTCGTCGGATGCGGCACATTCAGATTGAATGATGGCCCATCCAGCCGATCAAAGCCCCACATGCCCACGATCTTGCCCACCACATGCGGATCAAGCTTCGCCTCCGGAACTGCTGACGCATCCACCACAAGTCCTCCCTTGGCCCCGATCGCCCGCACCGGCAGATCGATCGAGCGCCCGGACTTGCCTTCCACGTGCAACGCCAGGCTGTGCGCAAGGCTCGTCGAGTACACCAGCGGCGCGCCTTCCACCGGCAGCACCACGCTCGGTCCCTGCAGGCAGGCCACCTGTTTGCTGTCGATGGCGTGCAAGGGCGGCAACTGCGGCGTCTCCACCGCGGGTAGCGCCACCACGATCACCGATTTCGGATTGTGGAACGAGGGCGGATTGTTCAGCTTCAGGTCCAGCGCATCGCCCTTGGGGAAGGTCAGCGCCGGAATGTATTGATACTCCGCTGTGTGCAGGCTTTCGAGCAGCTTTGCCACATCGATCACTGCGCCTACGTATGCGCTGTAGTATCCGGCGCCCGCCGTCGGCGAGTAGGAAAGCTGCTGCGCAAGATCGGTGCCCGGCCCGCTGGTTAAAGAGGAAACCATCGACTCGTGCCCGTCATTCATCACCAGCGCGTCGCTGTTTTGCGTCAGGCACTGCTCCTGCTCGGACTGCGGCAGCTCAAAGCAGTCCTGCTTTACCTTCAGGCTCAGACTGCGCGCCAGCAGCTTGGACGTTGCCTCCAGCGACTTCGGATCCGTCTCCGATACATCCCGCACGCTGCTCAGGTAAGTCTGCACACGCGAGCGGTCCAGGCTCGCCTGGTTCAGGTCCTGCGATGCGCGCACAAAGGAACCCGGACGTCCGCGCACCGCATTGCGCAGCGTCTTATAGTCGCCGCCCGTTTCCGGTGCAAGAAAGAGCAGCGTCTGCTGTGCATCCGCCGGCACGGTAAAGTGGATTCCCTCCGTCGCCGCCTTCTTTTGCCAGGTCTCTTCCTTCAGAAACCAGTTCTCCGGCGGCGGATTCGTCGCGCCCCGCAGAAATGCCACCACCAGCAGGTAGTGCGCCGATTGCGATGCCGGAAGATCGGGATGTACCCACACCTTGTCGCCGGGCTGAAGATTTGGCACCTCGGCAATCGGCAACGTCTTGCCCCCGCGGGTCACACGCATGTCAATGCGCGGGCCGTTGAGATCGAAAGGCGCCGTGTTGCCTTGCGCGGAAACGCCGGCCGGTCCTGCCGCCAGGAACACTCCGGCCATCAACCAGGCGCGCAGGCTGTGCTTCAAAGACATGGTTCTCCTGTCAGATCTGTGGGGGTGCATCCCTTCCTATTGTAAAGATGGCGGGTTACAGCGACTGCACTCTTTGCACCGCAAACAGTGCAGTCTGCCGGTTATCTTGGCGATACGTCGCTACCGTCCCAGGAAGATCCTGTCCGGTGCCTGCGTCTTCGTATTCGGCGCGGAGACCTGCACCTTCAGGTTCACGATGTTCTTCCTGCCCTCCGGCGACGTAACCCGCAGCTCGTACTGGTTCGCCAGCTTGCGGTTGATCTGTTGCAGATAGGGGCTGAAGTCCACCGGATTGCCGAAGCCCTGGTAGAAGAAATCCCCGCCCACGGTCCCGCAGAGCTGGGTCAGATAATTTTGCCCGCTGCTCACGCCTTCCTGCGTGCGGTCGGCAAAGCCCGTGCTGTGGTAGTAGATCGCATACACAATCACGCGATTGCGAATCGCATCGTTGATCGTGGTCTGTATGTATGGATTCGACGGATCGTAGCGCAGCCCGTTGTAGCGGTCCACTCCGTCGGTGATCATGATCACCTCGCGCCGCTCCTCCGGATTATGCGCTGGCCATCTCTTCAGCAGATCGCTCAGCGCGAAGTACGGGCTGCCGTTCGTTGCTGCCCCGGAAATTGGCAGTCGCAGCGTCTGTGCCGCCTTCTCATGATCCGTTGTGAACGGCGCGGTGAATTGCGCGGTCCCGTTCCGCATATACGCGACGGCCACTTCCGTCGTAGCCGGCTGGCTGTTGATGAACTTCTGCAGCTCCTGCAGATGAAGTCCCAGGCTGGACCGCGCTCCATCGTCGATCAGCAGTACAAGCTGCAGATTCGGTTCTGTGGCATTCGGACCATAGGCTGTCCAGCCCGCAACCGGCGTGTCCTTGCCGTCCACTTTCACCTTCACCGAGTTTGCAGAGACCGGTTCAGCCAATTCGCCGCCACGCTTGGGCTCCACCGTGACGATGCTCGACGGGCCGGCAGCGACATCCTGCGCCAACACACGAGAGAACGAAGGCAGAACCAGGCCGCCCAAAAGCAGAGCGGCACAAAAAGAAAAAGCTCGTTTCATTCGACTTACCTTTCCTACCTACAGGTTCAGACGCAAAATACCCGTAGGAGTCGCGTTCCGGGCATCGGGGATGCACATTTGTGCTCCAGACTGCTCAAAATAAAGCCCGGGCAGCAAAGCTGCCGATCCGTGTCTTAAAATGAATTCAGAAGGGGAATGGAGTTTCCCCCGAGGACCATCCTCAAGCCCGCCACCCGGCTGATAACTCCTGCCAATCCCGACCGCGAGCGATCCATTTTTAGCCGCGGCGACACGCGAGGCAGGAGATGAACTTCTATCTATGGGTTGCTCTGGGCAGCGCCATCGGCGGCTGCGTGCGTTATGCGCTTGGCCGCGAACTGCTCCCCCACCATGGCGCAAGCTTTCCCTGGTCCACCGTTCT
>DASVAI010000061.1:0-3123 GCA_036376445.1 Acidobacteriaceae bacterium | reverse complement strand
GATTGATCGTCCCACCACGCGCAACAACAGCGTGGAGAAGGCGAAGTTTGAAGTGCCCGCGATGCGCTGGGCCGACCTCGGCGACGGCAAGCACGGCATGAGCCTGATCAACGAATCGAAGTATGGCTATGACGCGGTGGGAAATCTGCTGCGCCTCAGCCTGCTGCGCGCGCCGACGTGGCCCGATCCGGATGCCGACCAGGGCCATCAGCACTTCCGCTACGCGCTCTATCCGCACGCCGGCGACTGGAAGCAGGCCTTGAGCGTCCGCCACGGATACGATTTCGATTACAAGCTCAAGGCCATGCAGGTCGGTTCGCACAGCGGCGATCTGCCGGCGCAGCACTCCTTCGCGGGAGTGGCCGACAGCAATGTGGTGCTCACCGCAATGAAACGCAGCGAGGACGGCAAAGGCCTGGTTATGCGCTTCTATGAGTGGGCAGGCAAAGAGGGCAGCGTCACCCTGACCGTGCCGCCGGGCGCGACCTCGGCCGCGGTGGTTAACCTGATGGAGAAGGCGGAAGGCGAGTCGCTCAGCGTTAATGGCGACAAGGTCACGGTTCCGGTGAAGCCGTACGAGATCCAGACCGTGAAGGTGGACTACCCGCCCGCAACTGAGAAGTAGTTACATCGAGCATCATGAAAGGGCACAGCGCAACGCTGTGCCCTTTGTTTTCAGAGCAGCACGTTAGACTAAATGGTTCTGCAACACGAAGGAGTTCCATGAAGGCACTGGCGAAGAGCCGCGGCGAGCGCGGCCTGTGGCTGGAAGAAGTTCCCGTTCCTGAGTACGGCATCAACGATGTGCTGATCCGGGTGCGCTACACCGGTATCTGCGGCACCGATGTCCATATTTGTGACTGGGACGAGTGGGCGCAGAAGACCATCCCGGTGCCGATGGTGATCGGCCACGAATTTGTTGGCGAGATCGTCGCCGTCGGCTCCAACGTGAATGACTTCCACCCCGGCGATATCGTCAGCGGAGAAGGCCACGTCACCTGCGGGCGCTGCCGCAACTGTCTGGCGGGCCGCCGCCATCTCTGCGCGTTCACCTCCGGCGTGGGTGTCAACCGCCCCGGCGCATTTGCCGAATACGTCGTGCTGCCGATGAGCAACATCTGGCGACACGAGCCGCATGTAAATCAGGAAGTCGCCGCGATCTTCGATCCATTCGGCAACGCGGTGCACACCGCGCTTTCCTTCCCGGTGCTGGGTGAGGATGTGCTGATCACCGGCGCGGGTCCCATCGGCATCATGTGCATTCCGGTGGTGAAGCGCGCGGGCGCGCGGCACGTCGTCATCACCGACCTGAATCCCTACCGGCTCGAACTGGCGCGCAAGATGGGCGCGACGCTCGCGGTGAACACGCAGGAGACGCCGCTGCGCGAGGTGCAGAAGCAGCTTGGCATGCAGGAAGGTTTCGATGTGGGGCTCGAGATGTCCGGCAACGGCAACGCCTTTCGCGACATGATCGACAATATGTCCCACGGCGGCAAGATCGCGGTGCTCGGCATTCCAGCGAAGGAAGTCGCGCTCGACTGGTCGAAGGTGATCTTCAACATGATCACCATCAAGGGCATTTATGGCCGCGAGATGTACGAAACCTGGTACAAAATGTCCGTATTGATCCACTCCGGGCTGGACATTTCCCCCATCATCACGCACCGTTACAGCTATGCCGACTTCGAGCAAGGCTTTGTCGCGATGCGCTCCGGCCAGACCGGCAAGGTAGTGCTGGACTGGACGGGGCTGATCCAGTAGCACCCCTCGATCAGGTCGGCAGAGGAGCGGTTCATGCCAGACGATCTTTCGCTAAATTCTTCGGGCGAGCTTTCCATGCCGCAGCCGCCCGTCGAGCATGGGCCGCGTTGGGTCTTCTTCGGCAAAGACGGCCTGCGCGCCGGCTGGAGCGCGCTGCTGTTTGTCGTCATCTATCTCGCTCTCGCCCTCGGGTGCGGCGCGGCGATAAAGCTGATGCATGTTCCCGTCCCGTCCGGGAAGGGTCCTGTATCGCCTAAGTGGGCGCTTGCCTTTGAACTCGTGCAGGTCTGCCTGGTGATGATAGCGACCGGGATTATGGCCCGCATCGAGCGTCGCAAACTCGCCGTTTACGGCTATGCAGGCCGTGCCAGGCTGCCGCGATTCTTGTTCGGATGCGCCTGGGGCTTCGTAGCCCTTTCCGCTCTGGTCGCGGTTCTGTGGCGAAGTCATTTGCTCACTTTCGATTCAGGCCACCTGCACGGCTTCGCTGCATGGAAGTACGGCCTCGTCTGGCTGGTTATGTTCATCTTCACAGGAATCTATGAGGAGTCACTGCTGCGCGGCTATCTGCAGTACACGCTGACGCGCGGGATCGGCTTCTGGTGGGGCGCGCTGCTCATGTCGGTCCTTTTCGGGGCCCTGCATGGTCACAACGTGGGCGAATCGCCCATCGGGCTTTTCTCCGCCGCCGCGGTTGGACTCGTCTTCTGCATCAGCCTTTGGTACACGGGATCGCTGTGGTGGGCAATCGGGTTCCACGCGGCGTGGGACTGGGCGCAGACCTTCTTCTATGGGACTCCGGACAGCGGCATGGTGGCGCGCGGCCACTTCCTCAGCGAGCATCCCACCGGCCCGCTGCTCTGGAGCGGCGGCCCCACCGGCCCGGAAGGCAGCATATACATCGTGCCGCTGCTGATCATCATGGTCTTAGCGATGTGGCTGTGGTGGCGGCGCAAACCCGTCGCTGGCCCCTACGACACGAACGCATAACGGCCGGGACTCCGGGACTACGGTGCGCACCACTGATCGAGCGTGACAAAGCGCACACTATCGTGCGTCGTGCCCAGCAGATTTGCGGTGGCGTTCACCGTGCGGCGGCGGTCGGTGCCTATTTCCAGATGGCTGCCGTCATGCATCAGGATGTTGCTTCCGCGCTTCCGGCTTCGATTGCGCGCCAGCCCGTCATGAATGCGCGCTTCAATCTCCCCCGCCGATTTCGCCTTCCAGTCTCGCGTGTTCACATTCCACAGCGCGGGCGTCAGGCCGAGATCCCGGGTCACGCGAAAGAGCAAGGGGTTGCGCCCGCCGAAGGGTGGACGAAACAAACGCAGGCGTCCACCGATCGTGTCTTCGATCAGCGCG
>DASVAI010000055.1:0-9700 GCA_036376445.1 Acidobacteriaceae bacterium | reverse complement strand
ATGACGGGGCTGTCCGCATCCTGAAAGACGGAGAGACGCAACTCGTCGGGGTGGTCGCTATCGATGGAGGCGGTGAGGTGGACATGCGCGTCGTTGGCGGAGAATCGCTCGACGTCGATCTGGACGCTCAGGCGTTCGATGGGAGATTTGCCGGGGAATTGCTGGAGGAGGCCAGTGGGAACACCGGACTTGTCGTCGGAGCTGAGATCGACCCAAAGACGCTTGCCATGCTGGCCGGGATCGAGGCGGCTGGGCTCGAGCTCGCTGAAGGCCATGCGGCTTTGTCGGGAGCCGGGGCCGAAGACCACGGGCTCGACGGCGATGTAGTTGAGCAGCTCCGGCTTGCCGGTGATGGGCGATATGACGCCGACGCGGATGAGTCCGCGCGGCCCGCGCAGGCCGCCGGGCGAGGGAAGGCCGAAGACAATGCCGTCCTTGCGGCCCCAGAGGAGGGGATCGCCGGGCGCGTGGGGCTGAATCCACGGCGAAGCGGCAGCGGAATCCTGCGGCAGAGCTGATGTGGCGGGCTGCGCGAGGAGTTCACGCGATCCTGCAGCGGCGATGGCGAGGACGAAGAGCGAAACGACGCAGCGGAGAAGGCGAGGGCGCATATGGCGCCAATTCTCTCACAATATTTAATCGTTTAGCTCCATCAGCGAAGCACGTCCCGTCGCGCCGCGCAAGTTCTACGAGCAGGTGTGGTCGAGGACGATCTTCCACCCGGCAGGTGTTTTCTGAAGGACCAGGGAGAAGACGCCGGCCGCGTCGCCTCCGCCCGCCGCGTTGCGCGTGAGATGGAAGCGGCCGGTGACAGCGGCGACTTCGGCGGTGATCGGCGTAATTTCAAGATCGCTGAAGGCGAGCTGACCCATCTTCTCTTTTCCGGCAAAGGAGGTCTGATAGCGGGCGAGGATGTTGGCGTATCCGCGCTGCACCGTCTTGCCGACGAAGGTGGTTGCGGGTGAGTTGTTGTAGCCCTGCATGAACGTGACGATGTCGCCGCGGTTCCAGGCCGCGACCTGCTGATCAAGGACGCTGCGAATGGCTGCCGGGTCCGCCGTTGGGTTGGAAGCTGGGGCAGCGTGAGCGGCAATGGCGATGAAGGCCAGCAGCAGAGGCAGGAAAGCAGGGTGGCGGTATTTGGTGGGCAGGCGCATGGATTCTCCCGTCGCTGGCGATGGTAGCACTGGGAAGAAGAACGGGGCTGGACAGCTTCGGCGGTTCGGATGTATACACTGTATACATGAAGAGACCGACAGCTGAACGCATTGCCCGCGCCGCGCGCAGGCTGCTGGACAAAGAGGGCGCTGAAGCGGTGACGATGCGGCGTGTGGCGGCCGCGGTGGGGATTACGGCGATGGCGGTATACCGCCACTATTCCGATCGAAAAGCGCTGCTGAATGCGCTGGCGGACGAGGGCTTTCAGGAACTGGCACAGCGGCTGGCGGCCGTGGGGCAGCCCGGATCGATTGAGGAGCGGCTGACGCGAACGCTGGACGTGAACGTGATGTTCGGGCTTGAGAACCCGCGCTTGTTCGAGCTGATGTTCCTCACGCCGCGTGAGGGCGCGCGGCAGTATCCGCGGGATTTTGCGGCGGGAAAGTCGCCGACGGCGAACCAGTTTGCGGCGCTGGTGCGCGCCGGGGTGGCCGAGGGCTACTTTCCCCCGGAAACCGATGTGTGGGCCGTGGTGTTTGAAACCGGCGCACTGTGGCAGGGGCTGATGATGCTTTACCTGGGTGGGCGCGTCAGCATGAGCGCAGCGCGGTTTCGAACTTACTGCCAGCAGGCGATGGGGAGGTACATGGATGGCGTTCGCAGATAAAGGAAAGCACGCACTGATGGCGGTCGGGGCCGCAGCGGCAAGCGCGGCGATGCTGTGGTTTGGGAATGGCTTGAATCCGATATGGCCGCTGATGTGGATTGCGCCGCTGCCGGTGCTGCTGTTTGCGCTGCGCGCCTCGTGGTGGGCGGCAGGATTGACGACCGCGGCGGCGTGGCTGGTGGCCGGGTTGAACATGTGGGGCTACTTCCACCTGCTGGGGATGAGCTATGGCGTGTGGCTGGGCATCTTCGGAGTGGTGGCGGTGTTCGCGGCATTATCGGTTCTGCTGTTTCGCGCGCTGGTGCTGCGCGGCGCAGTATGGGCCGGCCTTGTGAGTCTTCCCGCCGCATGGGTGGCGATGGAGTATGTGCGCAACCTGACGACACCGCACGGCACAGCGGGAAGCCTGGCATACACGCAACTCAAGTTTCTGCCCTTCCTGCAGCTTGCTTCGATTACCGCGCCGTGGGGGATGACGTTCTTACTGCTGATGGTTCCGGCGGCGCTGGCGATCTGGTTGCACCTGTGGAAGAGCGAACCACGGCGAGGGTTCCGTGTGGCTGCGGTTACGTTTGCGGTTCTGGGAGTGGTGCTGATCTTTGGCGCGGTGCGGCTGGCAACATCGCAGCGTGAGCCGCTGGTGCGGGTCGGGCTGATCGCATCGGATGCGCCGGGGAATGTCGATGTGGCGGCGCACGGTGTCGATACCGCGCGGCTGTTCACGAGCTATGCGGCGGAGGCGGAGCGGCTGGCGGCGAATGGGGCACAGGTGGTGGTGCTGCCGGAGAAGCTGGGCGTGGTGCTGGACGCGGAGAACGCGAGTGCCGATCCGATCTTCCAGCAGCTGGCGGATCGGACTGGCGCGACGGTTGTGGTCGGTGAGGTGCATGTCTCGGGTACGGCACATTACAACCAGGCGCGCATCTACCAGCCGCATGCGCCCGTGCTGAGCTATGACAAGGAACACATGCTGCCGCCATTTGAGTCGCCGCTGACGCCGGGCACGGCGCTGGTGACATTGCCCCGGCAGCAGGCGACGTGGGGTGTTGCGATCTGCAAGGACATGGACTTTGCCGGGCCGTCGAACAGGTATGGCAGGCAGGATGTGGGTTTGATGCTGGCGCCGGCGTGGGACTTCAATCTCGATCGCGGATGGCATGGGCACATCGCCGTGATGCGCGCGGTGGAGGACGGCTTCAGCCTGGTACGGGTGGCGAAGGATGGATACCTGACGGTGAGCGATAACCGGGGCCGCGTGCTTGCGGAGCGGCGCAGCGATGCGGCGAAGCCGTTCTCAACGCTTTTGGCCAGCGTTCCGGCGGTGCACAGCGCCACGGTGTATCTGATGCTGGGCGACTGGTTTGCGTGGGTGACGTGTGTGCTACTGGCCCTGGCGGTTCTGCGGCTGTGCTGGGTTGTGCTGGGAGCGCGTGTTCCGCCGGAGAACGTAGCGGCCCCAGCGACGAGATGATGCATTGAGAAAGCCCATTCTGCGCTTCGCTCAGGATGGGTGGACCCAGTGTGGTGAAAAAGAAAAATCCGGCAGCGGACGCGTGGTCCACTGCCGGATTTTTGTAACTGCGGTTGTTGTGGTTAGAAACTGAACTTCAGCGCCAGCTGCAGGATTCGGGGGTCGCGATAGGAAATGACCTTGCCGAAGGTGGCTGAAGTGGCCGAAGTGCGGATGCCATCCGGGTTGGTGTGGTTGAAGACGTTGAAGGCTTCCGCGCGGAACTGCAGGCGCGTGCTCTCGGTCACCTTGATATTCTTGAATCCGGAGAGATCGGCGCGCCAGAGACCGGGCCCGCGAACACTGCCGGGGTGGGAGTCACCGGGTCGCGCTCCGGTGGGACAGGTGGTGACCCCATCGACCGTGGGGCAGACCTGGGCATAGGCCGCGGTGTTGAACCACGGCTTGATGCCGTCGTTATTGTGGATGGGACCGCTGGCGGCGCTCGCCTGGTTGGGATTGCCGACCATGTCAGGCCGTCCGCTGACCGCGCTGCTGCCATCGAGCACGCCTTGGCCTGCCGGATCGTTCAGCACTCCAGTAACGGTGAAGGGAAGCCCGGTGTAGGCATTGACGATGCCCGAGAGCTCCCAGCCACCGAGTATGTGGCCGACGAAGCCGCTCTGCGACTGATAGAACGGCAGTTCATAGACGAAGTTCGCGTTGAAGATATGGGTCCGGTCGAAGCGTGCCGGGCCGTATTCGGCCGCGAGGTCGTAGGTGTTCTGCGCGGGAGATGTGTCGTTGAAGGCGTTGGTCATGGCCTTGGACCAGGTGTAGTTGAGGTTCAGCAGGGAGTTGCTGCCAAATCTCTTCTGCAATGCCACCTGCAGACCGTTGTAGTTGGAGCTGTACTCGGTGATCTGCTGGTTGATGGCGTCGAATCCGGGATATGGGCGAATGGCGTTCAGCCGTTTGGTGTCTGAGCCGCGCGCGATCGGCGCAGTCGGATCCGATCGATATGGGGCAAGCGCGGTTACATATACTCCGGGACGCGGCTGGTTGAGATCCACCTGGCCGAGCAGGTGTCTTCCTGTCGCGCCGTAGTAGCCCATATCGAGCAGCCACTGGTGGGGGAACTGGCGCTGCACGTCGAGGCTGAACTCCTGCGTGTAGGGCGTGTGCCAGTGGGTAGCGACGGCATTGAGCCCAGCCGGGAAGCTGGAGGCCAGGGCGGTGCCGTTGGGGTTGTCGAGCGGGACCGCGCCGAGCGAGAGACTATTCACGAAAGGCGGGTTGGTGTAGATGTTGATCTCGTAGCGGCTGACGGCGGAGGAATCGAAGAACATGCCGTAGCCTGCGCGGATGGACATCTTGCCGGCGCCCGTTGGGTCGTAGGCGAAGCCGACGCGTGGCGCGAAGCTGAGATTGTTCTGCGAGTTCACCGCATCGCCATAGGGCGAGTTCGTGCCGCCGATGATGATGCCGTTCAGCGGTTTCGCTGCGCTGGCCAATTGCCCCGTGCTGGGATCAATGGCGGGCGCTGCGGTGGGATTGAAGGTATTGACGTCAAAGTTGGTCAGATGGCCCTTGGCATCGGTGGGCTGGCGGAAGAGCGAGTAGCGCAGGCCGTAGTTGAGAGTGAGGTTCGGCCGTAGCTGGAAGGTGTCCTGCGCGTACATTTCCCATTGCTGCTGGCGAATGACGGCGCGGAAGTCTGCCGAGGCCTGGGTAAAGGAACTGGCGTTCCCGGTGAGGAAGTTCGCCCACTCCTGGTATTCGCTGTCCGTGCCATCCGGGGCGGTGGTGGGGAAGCCGAAGCTGCCCTGGTTGCCATCACCGGAGTTTTCATCCTTCTGGTACCAGTGGTAGCTGACGCCGACCTTCAAGGCGTGGTGGCCGATGACCTTTGAGAGGTGGTCGAAGACGTTGTTGTCGTCGTTGAAATCGCGATACTGGCCGCGATCGGCAACGTTCTCAAAGTTGGTGAATATGAGCTTCGGCGCGACGGCCAGCGTAGATGTGTAGGGAAGCTTGATGGCGGATAGGATGTCGGGCGAGTTTTCCGCGGCGGTGTAACCGATGGGCGTGCTGAGAACGCCGCCGTGCGAGTAGTTGTATCCGCCGTCATTGATGAGCGTGGGAGAGAATGCGTTGGTTGCGTGGACGGAGACGATGCGTCCCGGCGAGTTGGTGGAGGACGTGGCGGCGCCAGGGAGCGCGCTGCCGATGAAGAGGCCACCGGGTTCCTGCGTGGGAATGGCGTCATTTTCGAAACGGCCGAAGATACGGAAGCGCGGCCCGAAAGCGTGGTCGATGCGGACGATCTCCTGGTGGAGGTTAAAGATGTTGCCGCCGTTGGAGGTCAGCGTGCAGCCGCCGGTGCAATTCGGGTCATCGGGCCTGGGCAGCTTGTTGAAGATGTCCTTGAGATAGGCCTGAGCGGCGGGGCTATAGTGCGTGACCTGCGTGCCCTGCTGGATACAGTTCTGGTTGGCGTCGTATTGGATGCAGACCGGCGCGCCGTTGGCCGAAAGATCGCCACGAAGCTCGGCGGTGCTGGGAACGTCGGCAAAGAAGTTGGTGTGGGTAATGACGCGGCGGACTTCCTCGGAGAAGAAGAAGAAGGTGTGATCTTTCCAGATGGGACCGCCGATAGTGCCGCCGAAGTCGTTGTAGCGGAGCGAGGGGATAGGCACATCGTTGCGGTTGTTGAGATAGGTGTTGGCGTCGAGCACGTCGTTTCGGAAGAACTCGTAGACGTTGCCGTGGAACTTATTTGTGCCAGCGCTGGTGATGACGTTGACCTGACCGCTGGAGCTGCGGCCGAACTCGGCGTTGTAGTTGCTGCGTTGCACGGAGAACTCAGCAATGGAGTCGACGCTGGGATAAGCGAGCAGCGTGAGGTTCGCCCCGCGATCGACGTTGTCTGCGCCATCGATATTCCAGGTGTTCTGCGTGGGGCGGCTGCCGTTGATGGAGAAGTTGATCTGGTTGGAGGTGCCGACCGGATTGCTGACGCCGACGTAGAGCTGATCGGAGACGCCGGTGGAAACACCGGGCATGAGTCCGACAAGCTGCTCATAGTTGCGGGTGTTGAGCGTGAGCTCGCGCACCTGCGTGCCGCTGATGACGGTCTGGGCCTGCGCGCTCTGCAAATCGACCTGGAGCGGCGAAGTGGTCACCGTGACGGTCTGCTGCGCGCTGCCCGGCTGGAGCGTCATGTCGACAGTGAGGTTCTGATTGACGTTCAGATTGATGCCGACGTGTTCCGCATGCCTGAAGCCCGGGGCATCGATCGCGATGGAGTAGCTTCCGACGGGCAGGAATGGCGCCGTGTACTGGCCTGCGGAGTTTGTCTTGCCGCTGAAGACCACGGAGTTCTGACTCGCATTGGTTACCGTGATCGATGCGTTAGGAATCACCGCGCCGGAGGCATCATGAACCGTGCTGCTGATGGTGCCGGAGATGGTCTGGGCCAGGACAGGGGAGGCGAGAGTGAAGAGGAGAGCCGCCGTGGCGGTGCATGTTAAACGATTTTTAACGTGAGATGGACGACAGCAGAGCCTGCTTAGACGTGCGAACATTTGCATGGAATAGGGGCCTCATGAAAGTGGTTCGCCGCGCTCCGAGACTGTCTTTGCTTAGAACGAAGTCCTTCGATATGACGTTGCGCGACGTTTCATCTGCGAATCAGCCATCATCATGAGCAAAAGCGGGCCAATCGCGCAAGTATAAAACGCTGCATGCTCGTCCGTCGGGCACGCCGAAATGGAATGAAATTATCAGGAAATCGACTGATTGTAACCGAGATAGCGGCGGTATCGGATGAGAATAGGATCGCGGCGAGAACAACAGCCGGCAACAGATACAGATTGCGCGGGTAGGGCGCTCGTCCTTCCGTGATACTCAGCCGAGCACCGCGCGCTGCGCTTCGAAGAGCCGGCGGATGCCGGCTTCGGCGTAGTCCATCATCTCGAGCATGCGGGCGCGAGGGAATGCCTGGCGTTCCGCGGTGGCCTGCACCTCCACCAGGCCGCCGTCCTCGGTCATGACGATGTTCATGTCGACTTCCGCCTGCGAGTCTTCTTCGTAGGCGAGATCGAGGAGCACCTCGTCATCAACGATGCCGACGCTGGTGGCGGCGACCAGTTGTCGCAGCGGCGATTGCTTGAGCGCACCCGCCTTGACGAGGCGGTTGAGGGCGAGGGCGAGCGCGGTGCAGGCGCCGGTGATCGCCGCGGTGCGGGTGCCGCCGTCGGCCTGCAACACGTCACAGTCAAGGACCACTGTCCTCTCGCCGAGCGTCTGCATGTCCACCACCGAGCGCAGTGACCGCCCGATGAGGCGCTGGATCTCATGGGTGCGGCCCGAGATCTTTCCGCGCTCGGATTCACGCGGCGTGCGCGTGAGCGTGGCCCGGGGGAGCATGCCGTACTCGGCAGTCACCCAGCCGCGGCCGCTGTTGCGCAGCCAGGCAGGCACGCCCTGCTCGATGGAGGCGTTGCAGAGTACGCGGGTATGGCCAATAGAGATAAGGACGGAGCCTTCCGCGGTGGCGACGAAGTCCGGCAGGAGGGTGACGGGGCGGAGTTCGTTGGCGGCGCGGCCGGAACGGATGCCGGGTTTGGCAGGAGAAGGCGGTACGGAGGCCATGTAGCGGATTGTATGGCAGCGGAGGGGGGCGCAGTTTGCCGCCGTAAACCGCACATAGTACATGGAGCCTGCCGCTTTCGTGGAGGGGAGTTACCGCGCATGGTCATTACCGAAGTCAGTTTTTGCGCATTTTTCCGCACCATTTCCGGAATGAAACCTGTTTAGACTTCTGGCTGTAGGGATTGCACGGTTGCCATGTAACAAATACACGATATTGGTTCCAGTTTGGCAATTTTCACTCTTTGAGGTGCGTCTTGGACGAACACGGAATGGATCAGAGCGGGAACAGACTGCACGTTCTCGTCATCGAGGAAGACGAAGCGACGCGATCGGCATGTATGGAGATCGCCACACAGAAGGGCTTTTCAGCCGAGGGCCTGGCCGATGCGAGCAGCGCCCAGCAACTGCTGCGCAGCCACACGGTGGACCTGCTGCTGATGGAACTGAAGTCCAGCCGGCGCGAGGGCCTGCAACTGCTGGAAGAGGTGAAGGCGCTTAAGCCGGATACCGAGATCATCGTCATGACGGCTTCCGCGACCATCGGCTCGGCGGTGGATGCGATGCGCGGGGGAGCCACCGAATATCTGACGAAGCCGTTCTTGATGGAAGAGCTGGGGACGGTGCTGGAGCGCGCGGCGCACCAGCGGCAGATAAGCGGCGCGAGCCGCACACTGCGCGAGCGGTTGCGCAGTTCCGGCGGAGTGGGCAACCTGGTTGGCCGCAGCCAGGAGATGGACAAGCTGTACCGCATCCTCGCGAAGGTGGCGCAGAGTCATCATCCGGCACTGATCGTAGGCGAGAGCGGGACCGGCAAAGAGATGGTGGCGCGCACCATCCACTCGCAGAGCGAGAATGCCTCGCAGCCATTCCTGACGGTAGATTGTGGGGCCTTCGCGCCGGAAATGATTGAGCATGAGCTGTTCGGATATGTGAAGGGGGCATTCCCGGGCGCGCTTCGCAACGCGCCGGGTGTGCTGGCTTCGGCCGAGCATGGCACGGTCTTCCTGGACGAGATCGGGCAACTGACCCCGGACCTGCAGGGCAAGCTGCTGCGCGTCTTGCAGGAGAAGGAGATTCGTCCGGCAGGCGCGGCGCACCGGATTCCGCTGCAGTCACGCATTCTGGCGGCCAGCAGTGTGGACCTGACGGGGGCGGTGGCCAAAGGAACCTTCCGCAAGGACCTGTACTACAAGCTGAACGTAGTCACGCTGCGCATTCCGCCCCTACGCGAACGGCGCTCTGACATTCCGCTGCTCGCAACGCACTTCCTGGATCGCATGTCGCGAGAGAACGGCGAGAACTACACGCTGAGCGACGATGCGCTGCGCAGCCTGATGGACTATGACTGGCCGCAGAATGTGCGCGAGCTGGAGGCCGCGATCGAACGGGCGTGCACCATGTCCTCCGGCCCGGTGATCCATATCGGCGACCTGCCGACCCAGTTGCAGAATCATGAGCTGGGGCTGCGGCGTGAGGCATCCACGCAAATGCGGAAGGTGGAGGCGATTGCGCCGCCGGCGGCGATGCCGCGGGTGACTCCGCTTGCGGAGCTGGAGAAGCAGGCGATTCTGACGACGATCCGGCAATTGAAGGGCGACAAGCTGCTGGCCGCGCGCCTGCTGGGCATTGGCAAGACGACGCTCTACCGGAAGCTAAAGGAGTATGGGCTTTCCGAAAACGTCTCACTGGACTCGCTGGAGTCGATGAACGGAGTCAGCGCAGTCAGAACCGGTATGTAACCCACGAGGGCAGGGCCATGAAGGAAAACT
>DASVAI010000054.1:0-13749 GCA_036376445.1 Acidobacteriaceae bacterium | reverse complement strand
GAAGAAAGCGCACCCAGGGCGCGCAGGATCCTCGAAGATCGGGGGTACTATCTGCATGCCACCAGCGGCCGCAGTTGGGAATTCAAGACGCTTGAGAAGCCCGGCATATCGCTCGAACGCGTTTACCAGAGCCGCGTTTGCAGTTCTGCGGAACTTCACATTGAGGCTCGGGGCGACCGGCACGTCTCGCCACTAACCCGCGTGCGTAAGGTGTGCTTTCGCGGTATTCGGATGCCGGTATTGTCGCCGGTCGATCTGTTTCTGGGCCAGGGACTTCACCTTTTCAAACATATATGCAGTGAATTCTCCCGGCTCGCGCACTGGGTGGAGTTTCAGCGCCATGTAGTTGCCCGCTATAGCGACTCCGCCTTCTGGTGCGACGTGAGCGCACTAGCCCGGAGCAATCCAAGCGCGCCGGCGGCTCTGGGCATGGTGACACTGCTCATTACGCGCGTTACCGGCGACTTTGCGCCGGAGGCACTCACCAGCTGGACAGTGGACTGCCTGCCGGCGGGCGCGCGGCGATGGGCAGATGTCTATGGGGAGAACGCCGCCTTCATGAGCTTCCCGGGAAATAAGCTCTACCTGCTGTTACAGAAGGAGCTTGCGGACTCAGGATTTCGCGCGAAGCGACCGATATGGCGTTCGGTGATGCCGATGCAGCTTCCCCCGCAAGTCCTACCTGCTGTCGCAGGGGAGACAACTGCGGCGCGGATCCGACGATATCGCATGCAGGCGTGGTTCGTTTCGTTCCGTCTGCGTTTTCACGTGGTGCACGGATTCAGCTACCTACGCGAGTCCGTCCGCTGGCGTTTTTCTACATCCGGGAGTACGCGATGAAAGGCGCGGACGGTTGGACAGGCAGGCTGTCTTACGGACGACTCATGCTTGCCGCGGCAATGACTTTTTTATGCGCACCGAGCTATTCGCTGCACGCACAGCAGGCCCCCCCGTCACTGCCTTCGACGGCCTCCGCATCGCCTTCGCGTCCATCGGAGGGTAGCCCGCTTGATACGAATTCGACGTCCAGCGCGAGCACCAACGGCGACACGACGCGGAATTCATCCCTGCTCAATTCGTCAGACGATTCGGAGCAGGGTGAAGAGATGGAGCCGCGCGATGCAAGCGGCACGGACAATAGCTCCGCGCCACTGTCTGCTCGCGACATCATTACCACCCTTCAGCAGAACCCTGACGAAATCGTGGAGCTGAAGACTCTGATGGCCGATCTGGCCCAGCAGCAGGGGACAAACGTACAGGTCGATTCCGTTACCGACCAGATGCTCTATAGCCAAATCGCGTCGAGTCCGGAACTGCGCGCGAACATCACGACGTTTCTGAGGGCGCGCGGATATGTGACGGCAGACGCGGTATCCGACAGCTACGGAGACAATGGGCTCGATACAACGCCGTTCTCTCCGCTATTGAACGAAAATAACCGCGAGGATCTTCTTTACAGCCTTCCCTCCGGTTCGAACAACCGTCAGTACAGATCGTTGAGTGCTGGAGGCGATCGTGTTCCGCGAACTCCAAGGCGAAATCCACAGAGCAACGCACCCTACGAGCCACAGGTGCTGCGCCAGCCTGCGCCCTACAACATGCTTGCGCTGCGCGACCTGTACACGCAATTGCCCGAACAGAACGGGCAACTGAAGCGTTTTGGATCGGAGATGTTTCTCTCTCGCTCGAGCGATAGTCGCCGTTCGATCTCACCAACTGCGCGCAGCACGTCTCTGGATGTCCCTGCCGGACCGGATTATGTGGTTGGTCCCGGCGATGTTCTTTCCATCACTCTGTGGGGCGGTATTTCGCAGACCTTCACCAGGCCTATCGACCGCGAAGGCCGGGTCGACTTGCCGGAGGCTGGTCCGGTTCAGGTAGCCGGGCTCGCGTTGCAACGTGTTGAGGAACTGGTCGCGGGGACACTCAAGCGGCAGTATCGCAATGCGCAGGTAGCGGTCAGCATGGCTCGCCTCCGAACGATTCGCGTGTACGTTGTCGGCGATGTGCAACACCCCGGAGCCTATGAAGTCAGTTCGCTCTCCACGTGTCTAAACGCACTCTACGCGGCGGGAGGACCAACGAGCCTTGGCTCGCTGCGAGTGCTGCGGCACTATCGCGGCACGCATCTGGTGGGTGAAGTCGATCTCTACGACTTTCTTCTCCACGGGGTGCAGGCGGAGGAGAAGCTGCAGTCTGGCGATACGTTGATCGTTCCTCCTGCGGGACCGCAGATCGCCGTTTACGGCGCGGTGAAGCGGCCGGCGATCTATGAGCTGAAAGACGAGACGACTCTTGCAGCGGTGCTGGAAGACGCGGGCGGAGCGACTGTTGCCGCCGAGTGGTCCCATATCGTCGTCGATCGCATCGATGCGCATCATCAACGCGAGACTGTGAGCCTGAATCTGCCCGACGGAAGTTCCGCGCAGGCAACGCAGGCGGCCCTTGGCGACTTTTCGGTCAAAGACGGTGACCGCGTGCACGTTGCTGCGGTGCTCCCGTACAGCCAAAAGGTGGTCTACATCGAAGGTCACGTTGCCCGCCCGGGGCGCATGCCGTGGCATGACAACATGCACCTGACGGACATGCTGCACAGCTATCGCGATCTGCTTCCGGAGCCGGCAGATCGCGGAGAGATTGTGCGGCTTGTGCCGCCGGACTTGCACCCAGAGACCATCGAGTTCAACGTGCCGGATGTGCTGATCGGCAACAGCAATCCCACGTTGGAGCCTTTCGATACAATCCGCGTCTTCGGCCGCTACGAGGCCGATGCGCCGAAGGTGGCGATCGGCGGCGAGGTGCTGCGGCCCGGCAGCTATGCACTCTCCCGCGGCATGACGGTGGCGCAGCTTGTGCGTATGGCCGGTGGCTTCAAGCGTGATGCGCTCCTGACAGATGCTGACTTGACCAGCTACTCCGTCTCCGGAGGAACGAAGATCGTCAGCGAAAGAGTACCCATCCACATCGGGTCCGCCGTAAACGAGGAAGACACAAGCGCGGACGTTCCGTTGAAAGCAGGCGATGTTCTCACTGTGCATCAGCTCACGGGCTGGAACGATATCGGGGCTGCGGTGACACTCGAGGGAGAAATTGCGCATCCTGGCCGTTACGGCTTCAAGCCGGGAGAGCGGCTCAGTTCCGTTCTGCGCCGCGCCGGCGGATTCCGTGACACCAGCTATCCCGCGGGAGCAGTGCTCATCCGCGAAGATGTTCGCAAGCTTGAAGAGAGCAGTCGCGAGCAGCTCATCCGCCAGATTGAAACCAGCTCTGCATCGGCGCGCATCAGCCCGAACATCGGTCCCGGCGATCAGAGCGGAGTTCTGCAATTGGTCGCGCAGCAGCAGAACGAGATTCTTGGCCGGCTGCGCAGCCAGCCGGCGACCGGCCGCATGGTGATTCACATCACAGCCGATATCAGCAGTTGGGAAAATACTCCGAGCGATGTCGAAGTCCGCTCCGACGATGTTCTTCGCGTGCCTAAGCAGCCGGGCTTTGTGCTCGTGACCGGACAGGTCTATAACTCATCGGCCATTACCTACAGCCCCGGAAAAACAGCTGGCTGGTATTTAAGTCACGCCGGCGGGGCGACGGAGATTGCAAACAAGAAAGAAATCTTCATCATCCGCGCGAACGGATCTGTAGTCGGCCACGAGCCGAGCTTCTGGGATCACAATGTCCTCTCCACTCGTCTCGATCCCGGCGACACACTCATCGTTCCGCAGAAGATCATCGGCAAATCGCTTTTCTGGCGCAATCTGCTGACCGTGGCCCAGATCAGCTCTTCGATCGCGGTGACCGCCGCAGTGGCTGGTGCGCTGTGAGTCCCTCAAGCCATACCGTAGCGAACGGTAAACACGTGGAGAGCGATCGGCGGACGGTTGCAGGTCCTGATCTGACCATTGCCCCCACATGGGTGGTGAATGCGTCGGTTCTCTGGCAACGCCGCCGGCTGCTATTACGTGTCATCAGCATCTCCTTGCTGGTTAGTCTGCTGATCGCGTTTACGATTCCCAAGCGGTACAAATCAACGGCGCGGATCATGCCGCCCAGCTCCGGCATGAACACAGCGATGCTTGCGGCGCTGGCGGGACGGTCATTCGGAGGGCTGGGTGGACTCGGCGCACTGGCCAGCCTATTCGGCATGAACAGTTCCTCGGCACTATTTGTCGATCTGCTGCGCAGCGGCGCGGTTGCGGGTAATCTGATCAATCGCTTCGATTTGCTGGCCGCGTATCACCTGCGTTTCCATGTCGACGCAGCGAAGCATCTGGCTCATCACACGGATATCACCGACGACAAGAAGAGCGGGATCATCACCATCACGGTCGACGACACGGACCCGCGGCGCGCCCGCGATCTCGCGCAAGGCTATCTCGATGCGCTCAATCTTCTGGTCAATCGAACCAGTACCTCGTCGGCACGCCAGGAGCGGGTGTTCATCGAAAAACGGCTGGCAAAGGTGAGGGCCGACCTGGAGTCCGCGCAACAGAAGATGAGCGAATTCGCGAGCACGCACACCACGATCGACATCAAGGAACAGACACGCGCGATGGTGGAAGCTGCCGCGAAACTTCAGGCGCAGATGATCGTAGAGCAGTCCAGTCTCACCGCGCTTCGCCAGATATACGGAGACGATAACGTGCGGGTGCGAGCGGCGGAGGCACGCATCCGGGTGCTGCAGAACCAGCTTGTAAAAATGAGCGGGTCGTCGGCCCCGCTCACAAATGTGCAGGCTGACGATCCTTCGATCAGCAACGGTGAGATGTCTCCGCCCCTGCGGCAACTTCCGCGGCTCGCCGTTCCGTACGCGGATCTCTATCGCGAGGTCCAGGTGCAGGAGACGGTATTCGAACTGCTCACGCAGCAATGTGAACTGGCACGCATCCAGGAGGCGAAGGACGTGCCCGTTGTCAGCGTGATTGACGCTCCGGGGATTCCGGAGAAGAAGTCCTTTCCGCCACGCCTCATGGTGGCTTTTGTTCTCACCTGCATTGCCACAGGCATGTGCTGCGGTAGCTTGTTAATGCATTATCGCTGGACACTGCTGGGCTCGGCTGACCCGCGCAAGCAGCTTGTCCGGTCAATTTTCGACACGCTGCTTGTCCACTTCAAGCCGCTCTTCCGAAGCCGGGGAGTGCGATGAAAGAGCATCTGGCAAATGCGGGGTGGGGGGTGCTCGATTATGTTGCGTATCCGCTGGGCATGCTGCTGGTAGCGCCAGTCATCCTGCGGAATATGGGTAGTGCGCAATATGGAGTGTGGATGGTGGCGACGGCCGCGGTCACCATCGGCAGCATCATTGCCTGCGGCTTCAGCGATGCCAATATTCAGCAGGTCGCGCACCATCGCGGACGCACTTCGCGTGAAGAGCTGCTGCGAACTGTACGCTGCATGGTAGCAATCCATCTTCTGCTTGCGACCGTCCTAGGACTACTCATGTGGTGTCTTGCTCCGCATGCCGCGGGGCGCGTTGTCTCGACCAGCGGCGCCTTGCGGCAGGACTGCCTGCGTTCGTTCGAACTCGCTGCTGCACTTCTCTGGGTCCGGGCGATGGAGAGCGTCTGCATCAGCACACAGCGCGCATTTGCCCGCTATGGAGAAGCCGTGCGCATTAGTGCGCTTGCGCGGCTGCTATCTCTCATTGCCGCTGCCAGCCTGACCTATATCGCTCACAGCGTCGCGGCCATGCTTGCTGCAGCGTTGGTATTGAATGTGCTGGGAACACGGTGGCAGTATGTCCAGCTTCAGAAGCTCTTAGGAGGCGGATCGCTCCTGCCGGCATGGGATGGCGCCGCGCTGAAGGCGTTAATTGCGTTTGGCAGTTGGAGTTGGCTGCTGGCAGTCTCGGGAATCATCTTCAGTCAGGTGGACAGGCTCTACCTCGGCGTTTCGACTGGCGCGGTTGCCGTGGCATCCTATGCGCTCTGCACACAATTGGCGCAGCCAATCTATGGAATCGCCGCGTCAGGGCTGCACTTTCTTTTTCCGTATCTCGCGGAGCGACGCGCGTCTCATGCGTCGTCCGATTTGCGCAGCGCCGTGCTGACCGGCTTGACGTGCAATCTACTCTTCGTTGCGGCGGCATCTGCTGTTCTTGTCTTCTTCGGCCCGGCAATCCTGCGGATATTAGCAGGGAAGGAGATTGCCGCAGACGCCGCGCCCCTGCTGCACATCATCGTGGCCGGCACGGCTATCTTCGCGATGAGCGTGACGGCGACCTACGCGCTGTTTGCATTTCGGCGTGTCGGAATCGTCACGGCGCTGAATCTCGCCGGGGGCGCGGTGATGTTCCTGTTGATGCTGTATCTCACTCCGCGGATGGGCGCCTTCGGGCCTGCATACGCTCGGCTCAGCTATGGCGTGATTACGCTGTGTCTCTATATCCCGCTTGTGAGCGAGTGGAAGAGCGAGGGCAGTGTGGACCGCAGCTCTCTTCCAGCGGCTGATGCCATGTGGGAGGAGATATGAGCGCGCAGACCCGAACTGTTGCTGTGTGGGCTGCGCCGGAGGATCGGTCGATTGCGGCGCAGCCGTTCGCGGCGTGTGTCGGCTTCTACTATTCTGTCCGGCTCATCCTTCCGCTGCTTGCGGTTCGCCTTTTCCGCCAGGACCCGCAGGATGGCGTCATGGCCAACTTGGCGCTGAATTATGTGTTTCTGGCCGTCGCTTTTTTTGCAACAATGGGCGCGACTCGCCCCTTTCGATCCATGTTGGACCTGCCGTGTGTCCGCTGGGTGCTGTACTTCCTTGCATTTTCCGGGGTCAGCCTCTTGTGGAGTGTGACTGCGTCCTTTTCTGCGGCGACGGCCTTCTGGTGCGCAATGGCGGCGGATACCACTATCGTTCTCCTGCTCTTCCGCGACGGTCCGGTCACAGAGATCTCCGAGTCACTGATGCGCGGGTATATCTGGGGAAGCTGCGCCATCGCGCTGGTCGCCTGGGTTCTGCCGACACAGTCAGACCTCCGCCTTGGTGATGAAGAACTGCTCGGACCGAATCAGATCGGATGGACCTGCGCGTTCGCGTTCTTCCTCGCACAGTATCTCGTTCGCAACAGGAAGGGGAGTGGGATAGCCCAGGCGGCCTTCCTGGCTGTCACAATGCTTCGCAGCCTCAGCAAGACAAGCATCGTCGCGTTTGTGGCTGCTGAAGGCTACATGCTTCTTTGCGACCGAGGAATACGCAGGAGAACGAAGTTGCTGGTCGCATCTTCTGCGTGTCTTGTCCTGATCGTTTTTTCCGGCCTGTTGGCAAAGTACTATGTCATCTATTCCAACGCAGGCAACCAGTCGGAAACGCTCACGGGCAGGCTGGGTATCTGGCTGTTCATTGCCACAGAGGCACTGCAGAAGCCCTGGATAGGCCACGGATTTCACTCCGTGTGGAAGGTGATTCCACCGTTCGGGGAGTTCGAAGCCCGTCATGCGCATAACGAATTGCTTCAGCAGTTCTATGCCTATGGCCTCACCGGCATAGCTCTGCTTGCTGCCGTATACGGAAGTGTGTGGCGACAGGTCCGTCGTATGGCCGACGGCCCGATGCGGGTTTTCTTTCTCGGCATGCTGTTGCTGGTTGTTGTGCGCGGACTTGCCGATACAGAGCCGTTCGATCTTTCTCTTCCTCTGTGGTTCATCGTCATCATCGGCGCTCTCGTCGAGCACTCCCGAAATACGGCGGTCGTATGAGAGTCGCCATCGCTCTTACGTCATCCTCGCGGTTCATTTCCGGCGTACAGCGTCACGCCACCAATCTGGCGAAGTGCCTCCTGACTCGGGAAGAGATCGGAGAGGTGTCTCTGATCGCCGCGCCGTGGCAGGAGGCATCGATCCGAGATGCCCTGCGGATGGATGATCCGCGCTTGCGCCTCCACATAAGTCCGCTGACCAACAGTTCACCATCGCGCAATTTCTGGTACTACGCCCAATTGCCTCGCATCGTCGCGGAGCTCGGTTCAGACATTGTCCATCTGGCTTTTCCGATGCCTGTCCACCGGCAGGCATATCGCTGCCCGATTGTGGTCACGCTACATGATCTCTATCCGTACGATGCCCCGGAAAATTTTGGCTTCCCCAAGGTGTTCTTCAACAAGATTGTCCTGGAACAGTGCCTGCATGCTGCCGATGTTGTGGCATGCGTGTCGGCCAGCACACTCGGGCGATTGCAAAGCATCCATCCGCGTTTCCCGGCCACCAGGTCGCTTGTCATCAGCAACTGTGTCGAGCCAGAAGAGCGCGTTTCATTCCGGAGTCCGTTGCCCGGGTGGCAGGGCGAGCCTTTTCTGCTCTGTGTCGCACAGCATCGCCTGAACAAGAATCTTCCGCTGTTGCTGCGAGCCTTTCGTGATCTCGGAAACGCGATGCCAAATTGTTCGCAGCTCCGGCTGGTGATTGTGGGTATGCAGGGACCTCAGACGCGCGCTCTTCGCCAAGTTCTTCGGAAGACGCAGCTTGAGGAGCGGGTCATCCTGACGCACGGCATATCGGAGGAGGAGATGCAGTGGTGTTATCGACACTGCGCTCTTCTCGTCGCGCCCTCAACGGTGGAGGGCTTCGGACTTCCCGTTGCGGAAGGGCTGCTCGCGGGATGCCGAGTGATCTGCTCTGACATTCCCGCCTTCCGCGAGGTGGGCGGAGAGCATTGCGAATACATTCGGCTTGGCCCCGGCGCAGAAGGCGCATTCGCAAAGGCGCTACAACTTGGGCTCGTCCGCGGCCGGCAGCTTCCGGTGGCTCTTCCGCAGCTTTCCGCCGCAACTATCGGCGAACAGTATCTCCAGCTTTATCGCTCGCTCCTGCAGCCGAAAACTTCCGCTGATTCGCTGATTCTCCATAATTCTTTACCCAGCTCAGGAGGCACTGCTGTCCAATGAAGGGTTTTCTATCCCATCACGTTGCGCAGGTGCTAGGCGTTTCCGTTGAACCTGTGGATATGGAACAGGCAGTGCAGCGAATTTCTGCGGAACTAGGCGCAAGGCGTAAAGGATACATTTGCATGGCAAATGTACATGGCATTATGGAAGCCCATCGCGATCCGCAGATTTCAGCGATCTATGCGCAATCGCTAATCACGCTCCCGGACGGCACGCCCACAGTATGGGTGGGCCGCTTGCAGGGCCACAGACACATGCAGCGCGTTGCCGGACCCGATCTGATGCGAGAGATTTTTCGGCGCGAAGAGTTCGCTTCGTATACGCACTTTTTCTATGGCGGCAAGGAAGGTGTGGCCGAAGAACTTCGCCATCGATTCGCAGAGCAGTATCCCTGGGCGCGTATTGTCGGCACATGGATTCCGCCCTATGGGGACCTCACGCTGGGTGAGGAGCGAGAGCTGATTGGACGCATACGCCGACTCAAGCCGGACATCATCTGGGTCGGGATCAGTACACCCCGGCAGGAGCTTTTCATGCACCGCTATTTAGACCGGCTGGAAACGACGCTGATGTTCGGCGTGGGCGCCGCCTACGATTTCCATACCGGGCGCATCAAAGATGCTCCGCAGTGGCTCAAGTCGATCGGAATGCAATGGTTGCACCGGCTGCTTCAAGATCCACGCCGGTTGTGGAAGCGATACCTGCGGAGCAATTCTGCGTTCCTGTGGCATATCGCGTTGCAGTTAACAGGTCTCCAGCCACCCGCCGAACCGGTTGCGGAGCAGCAGGTCACCGGCGAAGCGGGCGGTGCAGAAACGAATATCAGGTTGATAAGAGCGGGCGCACAGAACAGGGAAATGTGATTGCGATTGCGCCGACCTGCAATTTCTAGACATTCCGCAGTGCCTGACATGCAGGGAAACCAGGTGGATACTGGGCGCGAGCGATCATCCGGTGCGAAATCACCTCAACAGCTTCATCGAAAAGCTCGACATTTCTGATCGGGCAGGAAGCCGTCCTGATCGTTATTGCGACAGGCGCTCATTTCGCTAGACCATGTGAACTATGGACCCGAAGAACATCACCGGTGACACTGAGAACGCATTGGAGAAAGAGATGAGCAGAAAGATTCGATATGTCGCCAGCCGGCGGCGCTTTTTGAAACAAGCCGGATTTACAGCGTTAGCTTCAATGTCGGCAGGTCGATCGGGTCTCGCGGCGGTCGATTCCAAAGAGCGCCATGCGCCCGTCATTAAGAACCGCGCCCCACTTGCGAAAAATGCCTTCTATATGCTGCCAGTTGGTGCGGTTCGCCCCAGCGGGTGGCTCCTGGACCAGATCAAGATTCAGGCTAACGGTCTCAGCGGTCACCTGGATGAAACTTGGCCTGATGTCGGCAGCAACAGCGGCTGGCTGGGTGGTACGGGAGAATCCTGGGAGCGCGGTCCCTATTATGTCGATGGACTTGTCCCGCTAGCGTACCTGCTCGATGATGACCGTCTCAAAGCCAAGGCGCAGCGATTTATCGAGTGGACGCTCACGCATCAATCGCCGGAGGGCATGATCGGACCGCCCAGCAACAATGACTGGTGGCCGCGCATGGTGATGGTCAAAGCCCTGGCGCAATATCAGGAAGCAACGGACGATCCTCGCGTCATTCCGGCGCTCTCCCGTTATTTTGCATACCAACTCCGGAGCCTTCCGACGCGGCCTTTGACAAGCTGGGGCAGATTTCGCTGGCAGGACAATGCACTCGTCGTTCTATGGCTGTATAACCGCACCGGCGATCCCGATCTCGTCAAGTTGGCGCGGCTGCTGCATCAACAGGGATACGATTGGCAGTCACAATTTGCGAACTTCCCATACAAGGAGCGGATCACCCGACAAGCGATCGCTCTTGAGGAAGGGAAGCAACTCAGCGAGATCGGGATGGCCACGCATGGCGTCAATAATGGTCAGGCGATAAAAGTCTCGCCCGTGTGGTCTCTTGTCTCGGGGGATGCGGCGGATCGACGCGCCATTCATCAGCAGCTTGCGGCGCTCGATACCTATCATGGTCTGCCCAATGGCATGTTCTCGTGCGATGAGCACCTTGCCGGCCGCAATCCTTCACAGGGCAGCGAACTGTGCACGGTAGTGGAAACGATGTATTCACTCGAGCAGTCGCTGGCAATTCTTGGAGAATCCGGCCTGGGCGACCGGCTGGAGCAGATCGCATTCAACGCATTGCCGGGCACGTTTACAGAAGATATGTGGGCACACCAGTACAACCAGGAACCCAATCAGGTAGAGTGCAGCCTGCATAGCAAGCCCTGGACCACGGACGGTCCAGAATCGAATCTCTACGGTCTGGAGCCAAACTTCGGTTGCTGTACGGCGAACTTCCACCAGGGCTGGCCGAAGTTCGCGGCGAGCCTGTGGATGGCTTCACCGGATGATGGGCTGGTCGCTGCGGCGTATGCGCCGTGTCAGGTCGACACAATGGTGCGGGACGTCCCAGTGCGGCTACAGCAGCAGACAGAGTATCCGTTTCGTGGAGCCGTGCGGATTGGATTGCAGCCCGCGAAGCCGGTCCGCTTTCCGCTGAGGCTGCGAATTCCGGCATGGGCCGATGGAACCAGCTTGCGGGTCAACGGAGAAACCCAGGCAGCGCCGCAGCCGGGTTCCTTCGCAAACCTGGAACAGACCTGGAAGCCGGGCGACGTAATTGAAGTCGAGTTTCCAATGACTCCGCGGGTTATGAAGGGATATCGGAACTCGCTCTCGATCGAGCGCGGGCCGCTCGTCTTCTCGTATCCGATCGGAGAAAGCTGGGTGAAGCTCCGGGACCGGGGAATGACGGCGGACTGGCAGGTATTTCCATCTACACAGTGGAACTATGCGATCGATGCTGATCCAGCCGGTATCTCGACCCGCGAGTTGCGTGTTGGATCATCTCCATTCGCATTGAAAGGCGCTCCGGTGCAGTTACAGGTGAGTGCCCGCAAACTGGTCGGATGGCGTGCTCTGGATGGTGTTGCAGCCGAGCCCCCGGAGAGCCCCGTGCGTAGTAGCGAGGCTTCCGAACAGATCACGCTGGTACCATATGGCGCTGCGAAGCTGCGGATCACTGCATTTCCGCAACTGGACACCCGGCCAGGATAGATCTCTCGCTACTGGCTCACTTTGTTCGTCTCCAGTATCGGCACCTGCTCGACGATCTCGAGATCGAAGCCTTCGAGCGCGGGGACGTGTGTGGGAGTGTTGGTGAGCAGGCGGATCTTGCGGATATTAAGATCCGCGAGGATCTGGCCGCCGATTCCGACCTGGCGCAGGACGCGCTGATGGCGGTCCTCGTGCGCCGGGTCGGGATGCATCTCGCGAGCGCGTGTCTCACGATGCAGCAGGATGCGCGCCGGAGATTCGCGGCGATCGATTTCAAAGCCCGGGCTGTTGTTGTGCAGGTAGATGAGGGCACCACGTCCTGCCTGCGCGATGCGCTGGAGGGAGCGCTCGAGCAGGTCACGACAGTCGCAGGTGGTCGCGCCAAAGACGTCGCCGGCGATGCAGTGCGAGTGGACGCGGACGAGCGTGGGGGTATCGGAGTCTTCGCCGACCGTCCCGCGCACCAGCGCAAGGTGGCTCTCGCCGCCGCTGACCTCGCTCTCATAGGCAATCATCGTGAACTCGCCGTAACGGGTGTGCAGCGGCGACTGAGCCACGCGATGGATATAGCGCTCGTGGCGGAGTCGATAGCGGATCATCTCCGCAACCGTGAGCATCTTGAGGCCATGCGTGGCGCAGAAGCCCTCGAGGTCGGGCACGCGCGCCATGGTGCCATCGTCGTTCATGATTTCGCAGATGACGCCGGCGGGAATGAGACCGGCCATGCGGGCTAGATCGACCGAGGCCTCTGTTTGACCAGCGCGCACGAGCACGCCGCCCTTGCGCGCGCGCAGTGGGAAGACGTGTCCGGGGCGGGCCAGATCGGAGGCGGCGCTTGCGGAATCGATGGCGACGCGGATGGTGTGGGCGCGGTCAGCAGCGGAGATGCCCGTGGTAACGCCTTCCCGGGCCTCGATGCTTTCGGTAAAAGCAGTGCCGAACCGCGAGGTGTTCTCCTGGGACATCGGAGGCAGGCGAAGATAGTCAGCGCGCTCTTCGGTAAGAGTTAGACAGATCAGTCCGCGCCCGTAGCGAGCCATGAAATTGATCGCTTCGGGAGTGACGAATTCTGCGGCGAGGGTCAGGTCGCCTTCGTTCTCACGGTCCTCATCGTCAACCACTACGACCATGCGACCGGCCTGGATTTCGGCGATTGCGCCGGGTACATCGGTAAAGGGAGGATGGGGCATCGTGGCCTTTCTGCTGCTGTAGCAAGGATGCCGCGTACCGGGGCAGCGGCGCAAGGATCCAATGCCGTTCGACGATGGTAGACTGCGCAGGTGACGGAGATTCTCGCCAAGGTCCGCAGGCGGACGCGGAGACTTTGGAACTACCGCCGGATCGAGCGGGCTCTTCGAGGCAAGCAGGGTCTGGAGATCGGCGGCCCGAGTTTTGTGTTCACGCCGGAAGCTCAGAAGAAGTACGTCCCGATCCCGCCGCTCTATGCCATTGCCGCTTCCATTGACAACTGCAACTTCGCCACCCAAACGACATGGTCATCCCATGAGCAGGGACGGACATTTCATTATCTTCCGGGAAAGAATCCCGGCCGGCAGTACATCCACGACGCGACCAACCTGAGCTCCATTGCAGACGGATCTTACGACTTCCTGCTGGCCTCCCACATCCTGGAGCACGTCGCGAATCCTTTGCGTGCGCTCCGGGAGTTTCGCCGCGTGCTGAAGCCGAAAGGCCATGCGCTCATCCTGGTGCCGAATCGCGTTCTGACGTTCGAT
>DASVAI010000041.1:0-13205 GCA_036376445.1 Acidobacteriaceae bacterium | reverse complement strand
GAGAGTCTCGACAATCTGCGATGCTTCCACAACACAGAGGTGATAGTCCGGCAGGAGCGTGAGCGCCCGACGGCCTTCTGCGGGGCCGTGCTGCAGCGCGATGCTGCCGGAGGCTGCAACGCATACGGTGGCCGCAGTCATTACGCCGTCGACGCTGTTGAGCGCGTCGACGGAAAGATTAGTGTCCCCAATCCATTCGATGGTTTCGCTGCGCCATTCTGCGGGCAGGCCGGTGGGGATCGCGATGCGGCGGCGGTTTGCGGCGATCAGGATTTCTGCAATTACGCTCGAGATCGCTGCGCTGTGTGCGGTGAACACGCGGGCGTCATAGTCGCGCAGGCGTTCGTCGAATTGCGCGAGTGTTTCGGCAGGAGTGCGTCCACTAACGTGATCGTAGTTGCGTGGAATAGGCTGCTGTGCCGGCGGCTGCGTATTTGCGCGGCGGATGCGCTGGAGGATTCGGTCTCGGCTGGAAAGAGAGCTCATGACTTCCCTCGCTGCTGCCACCAATCACGGAATGTCTGCTGCGGAAGCGGCGCCAGGTCGCGCGTCTTGGTCCATTGGCCGGCCATCCCCGGGAGCCAGTGGTACCAGGCGTCGTTATGGCGCATGGTGCTCTGCGCGGTGCGGGCAAGGCGCTGGGAAGCTTCGTATCTGCGGCGGTTGCCAAAGACAGCGGCCATGGCGAGCATTGCGGCGCGTTCCGGGTCGAGGAGCGAGGCGAGCTTGCGGCGCTGGCGGTCGACAACGCGCGAGCGAAGATGCACGAGCACTTCCGGGATGTTGATTTTGACTGGGCAGACTTCGTAGCAGGCGCCGCAGAGCGAGGAGGCGTAGGGCAGCGATTCGGTGTGGCGCATGTCCGCCAGCTGCGGTGTGAGAATGGCGCCGATGGGGCCAGCGTAAACGGAACCATAGGCATGGCCGCCAGTCTGGCGGTAGACAGGGCATGCATTCTGGCATGCTCCGCAGCGGATGCATTGCAGCGTTTGGCGGCCGATGCCATCGCGCAGCACGCGGCTGCGGCCGTTATCGAGCAGCACGACGTGCATGCTTTTCGGCCCATCGCCGGGCACAACACCGGACCAGATGGAGTTGTAGGGATTCATGCGTTCGCCGGTGGCGGAGCGTGGAAGCGTCTGCAGCAGCACTTCAAGGTCGGAGAAGCGCGGAATGACCTTCTCAATGCCAACGATGGCGATGAGAGTTTTGGGAAGAGTGAGGCACATGCGGCCGTTGCCTTCCGATTCGACGATCGTGATGCCGCCGGTTTCCGCGATGAGGAAGTTTGCGCCGCATATCGCGGTTTTGACGCGCAGAAATTTTTCGCGCAGGTACTGGCGTGCGGCCGCGGTGAGCGCCTGCGGATCATCGGTTAAATCAGGCAGGTGCATCTGCCGCGCGAAGATCTCGCGCACCTGCTGGCGGTTGACGTGCAATGCGGGAACGACGATGTGCGAGGGCTGATCGTGACCGAGTTGCAGGATGAGCTCGGCGAGATCGGTCTCATGCGCGGTGACGCCGTGCCGCGCGAGATAGTCGTTGAGCCCGATCTCGGCGGTGGTCATCGATTTGATCTTGATGACTTCGTCTGCGGAGGCGGCGCGCAGAAGGTTGAGGGCAATCGCGTTTGCTTCGGCGGCGTTCGCGGCCCAGTGTACGGTGCCTCCGGCGGCCTCGAAGCGCTCCTCAAACTGTAGGAGGTAGTGCTCGAGATTGTTGAGCACCTCGCGACGGATGGCGGCACCTGCTTCGCGCAACGCCTGCCAGTCCTGTTTCTCTTCGACGAGTGCGGCGCGCTTGCGCTGGATCGTATCTGTGGCGCGCGCGACATTGCGGCGGAGTTGCGTGTTGCGGAGATCGGCTTTCGCCGCCTTGGGGAACGGCGGCGCTGTGCGGGGATCGAGCGAGACGAGACTCATGCTGTGCCGTCCTCCACGCCGGCGAGAATTTCCGCGATGTGCAGAGTACGTACGCCGGCGAACTGGCGATGCAGCATGCCCTGAATGTGCATGAGGCAGGAGTTGTCACAGGCGGTACAAACCTCCGCACGGGTGTTGAGGATGGCGCGGGTCTTGTCGGTGAGCATGGCCGCGGAGACGTCCGCATTTTTGACAGCAAAGGTGCCGCCGAAGCCGCAGCACTGCTCGACGCCTTCGAGGGTGATGAGTTCGAGGCCGCGGACGGCACGCAATAACTGGAGCGGCTTGTCACCGAGATGGAGGCTGCGCAGGCCGTGGCAGCTTGCGTGGTAGGTGACGCGATGCGGGAAGTATGCGCCCACTTCGTTCACGCCGAGACAATCGACGAGAAGCTCGCTGAACTCGTAGATGCGGGGCAGCAGCGCGTCGACGGCTGCGGCCATTGCCCGGTCATTGTTCTCGCGCGCGAGCGCCGGGTAGTATTCGCGGATCATGGCGACGCAGGAGGAAGAAGGAATGCAAACGGCTTCGGCCTCCGCGAAGATCTCAACGAAGCGCTTCGCCAGCGGATACGCCTCGCGGCGATAGCCGGTGTTGAAGTGCATCTGACCGCAGCAGGTCTGTTCGAGGGGAAACTCGATGATGTGGCCGAGCCGCTCCAGCACGCGCACGACAGCCTGCCCGGTCGCGGGGAAGAGAGTGTCGTTATAGCAGGTGATGAAGAGGGCTATACGCACACTGGGCTGGACGCGTCTCCTGTCGAAGTCGAGAAGAGACGCGCGCTCATCAGCTAGCGGAGCGTGGTCTCCTGCTTGAGCGGAAGGTCCTGGGACGAACCGCCAACCATCAAAGTGTACTGCCCGGGCACAAGCTTCCAGCCCTGCTGCTCATCGTAAATCGAGAGGTATTTGGGATCGATCGAGACGGAGACTTTCCTGCTTTCGCCGGGCTGGAGGACGACGCGCGTCCAGCCGACGAGGCGCTTCGGCGGCTCCTCGGCAGCGGCAGGCAAGCCGGCGTAGACTTCAGCAAGCTCAGTGCCGCCGCGGGAACCCGTATTCGTCACTGTAAAGGTGACGCTATGGTTGTTCCCTTCACCGAGTTTGAGATCCGAGTAGCGGTAAGTGGTGTAGGAGAGGCCGTAGCCGAAGGGAAAGAGGACGGACTTGTGCTCGGCGTCGTACCACTTATAGCCAACCTTTACGCCTTCGTCATAGTGGACGCTGAAGGTGGGCTTCGCTTCCCCGCTCTTCTGCACGGCTTCTTTGCCGGTGGCGCCGGGAGGCGGTATGACGAGTTGGGGATGCGGCAGGTCCGCAATGCTGCGCGGGAAGGTCATGGGCAACTTCGCACTGGGGTTCACTTTGCCGAAGAGGACGTTGGCCACGGCGTTTGCGCCATCGCTGCCGGCGTACCAAGCCTCGGCGATGCCTTCAACTTTATCGAGCCAGGGCATGGTGACGGCGGTGCCGGTTTCAAGCACGACGATGGTGTGCGGGTTTGCGGCTGCGACCTGCTCGATGAGCGCGTCCTGATTGTCAGGCAGAGAGAGATCGGGCAGGTCCATGCCTTCGCTCTCCCACTGGTAGGCGAAAACGATGGCGACGTCAGCATTCTTGGCGGCTTCGGCAGCGGCGGCGGGGTCACTGCCGCCGTAGCTCACCGTGACGCCGGGCGCCTGCGCGGCGATGGCCTTGACCGGCGAGGTTGGGAACCAGACATGGGCCTGCCATGGCGCCGGGGGCCGACCCGGCGGATCGACTTGCGCCGAGCCACCGCCGGAGATCATGCCGGTGTCGGCATTGACACCGAGAACCGCTATCGAGTGCACCTTCGCCGGATCGAGCGGCAAAATGTTGTGCTCGTTCTTAAGGAGCACGATGCTGTTCTCCTCAATGCGGCGCGCAACGGCGAGGTCGCCGAGAACATCGACGACGCTCTTCTGTACGGGATGGTCGACGAGGCCGGCGGCGAACTCCGCGCGGAGGACGCGGCGCGCGTGATCGTCGATCTGCGACATGGGAATCTTGCCGCTCTGGACTGCTTCTTTCAGCTTCGCACCATAGAACAAATCTTCCGGCTCCTCGTTGTCGAGGCCGGCGGCGGAGGCTTTCACAGTGCTTTGGGTGCCGCCCCAGTCGGAGAGCACGAAGCCTTTGAAGTTCCAGTCCTTCTTGAGCACGTCGGTGAGCAGGTACTTGTTCTCGCAGGCGTAGTCGCCGTTCACGGCGTTGTAGCTGCACATCACGGCCTGCGGGTCGCCGACCTTGATGCCGATTTCGAAGGCGAGCAGATCGCTTTCGCGCATGGCCCGCTTGCTAATGACGGAGTTGACCTCGTTGCGTCCGCTCTCCTGGTCGTTGATGGCGTAGTGCTTGATGTCGCCGATGACATGCTGCGCCTGCTCACATTTGATGCGGTTGCCGACGAGGGTGCCGGCGAGCACGGGATCTTCGCCCATGTACTCGAAGGTGCGGCCGTTGCGGGGTTCGCGCGTGAGATTGACGCCGCCGCCGAGAGTCATGTTGTAGCCCTGGGCGCGCAGCTCGCGTCCGATGAGCGCGCCATAGTCGCAGGCGCTCTGCGGGTCCCAGCTTGCCGCGGAACCGAGGTTCGATGGAAGCGCGGTGGAGTAGCGGCCGTTCTCTGCGCTGCTGCGCACGCCGTAGGCTGCGTCGCTCATCTGGATGAAGGGGATGCCGAGACGCGGAATGCCGAGCGTAAAGCCGGCACCGCCGTTGCCGAGGTAAGCATTGGGACGCGGCTTGCCCCATCCCGGCATGCCGTTGCCATGGAGGAGGTCGAGCTTTTCGTCGAGCGTGAGCTGCTTGAGGACCATGTCGGCGCGCTCATCGGGTGAAAGACTGGTCTGCATCCAGGGTTGCGATTGCGGCTCGGACTGAGGCGCTGATTGGTTATGACGGCGATGCTGCGCGCTTGCGAAAGACAGGCAGGAAAGCGCGAAGACCGCAGTCAGAAAGAGCGACTTGCTCATTGGGGATGGCACCCTCACATCGAATTTGGCGCTTTCGCTGGAGATGCGGAATCGCGCTTCCAGGCGACCGCCAAAACGATATTGTAGACCCATCATAGCGATAGGGACGGTCGCGACGCATTTTTTCCCGTTTCGCGGCCGGATGCACAATCGTTTGACTACAAGGGATTTCGGCGCTCAGGCGATGGGCATGTTCTCGCGGTTGCGCAGAAGGTCGTGCAGGGGCTTGCTATAAGTGCGGCTGACGCGGAGGTGCGTGCCGTCCTGCAGAGTGACCCGACAATCGCGATTCGCCAGGGGCTCGATGCGGGTGATGCGGTCGAGCTTGACGATGGTGGAGCGGTGAATGCGGAGGAACTCGCTGCGGTCCAGCCGGCATTCGAGCAGGTGGAGAGGCTCACGGAGCAGATGCATCTTCTTGCCGACGTGGAGACCCGCATAGTCGCCCACGGCCTCGATCCAGTCGATTTCCGAGGACTGCACAAACGCCACCTGGTTGCCGTTGCGGATGGCGAACCGGCGTGCGGGCGTGCCATCGTGCCGTTCGGCGTGCATCTCAAGCAGCTTCTCGACGCGGTGATGGAGCGCATCTTGTTGCTGCAAGGCCAGGATGCGGCGGGCGCGTTCGAGCGCGATCATGAAGCGCACGTTATCGATCGGCTTGAGCAGGTAATCGAGCGCCTGCACTTCGAAGGCGGACAGGGCGTACTCGTCGTAGGCGGTGAGAAAGATGATGCACGGGATGGAGCCCTGGGGCAGCGCGCGAAGCACTTCGATGCCGCACATGCCGGGCATCTGGATGTCGAGAAAGACCAGATCGGGTTTGAGGGCGAGCACGGAGCGGATGGCGTCTTCACCGTTGGCGCATTCGCCGATGACGGTCATGTCGGGATGCTCGGCAAGGCGAAGACTGACACCTCTCCGTGCCAGAGGCTCGTCATCGACGATCAGGACTCGGACGTTCACGATACCTCCATAGCCTCGAGCTCGGGAATCTTCTCGACCACGCTGAACGGCATCGAAATGCGCACCTCGTAAGTGCCGTTCGAGGTGGCATGGGTATCGAGTGTGGCATCGAAGCCGTACATCTGCTCGAGCCGGGCGCGCGTATTGGTGAGCCCGACACCGCGATGAGGTGTAGATGTCGTGCGGTGCATAACCGGTTCATCATCTTCGGCACTATCGTTTTCGATCTTGACGCAGAGACGGCCCGCTGCGATTTCCGAGGAAAGCACGAGCTTGCCGCCGTCCGCGCGTTTGGCGATGCCGTGCCGGATGGCGTTTTCTACCAGCGGCTGAAGCAGGAAACGAGGCACCTGCGCCTCCTGAGTCTCCGGCGCGATGGCGAGCGTGACGTTAAGGCGAGAACCGAAGCGCACCTTTTCCAGCGCGAGATATTCCGAAGTGACGGCGATCTCTTCCTTGAGGGAGACCTGGTGGACATCCGGCGCGTCCAGAGACCTGCGAAGCAGGTCCGCGAGTCGGGCGATCATCTGGGTAGCGACGCGGGGCTGGTTGTCGAGCACAAGGGTGGAGATGGCGTTGAGCGTGTTGAAGAGGAAATGCGGCTGCAACTGGTAGCGCAGCGAACGCAACTGGGCTTCGCGCGCCATGACCTGCAGGGCCTGCATGCGCTCGCGCTCGTCTTCGAGCGCGTGATAGTGCTTGATGCCGAAGTAGAGAAAGCCCCAGGCAGCCAGCACGAAACAACTGCTGCTGGCATAGGCGAAGATGTAGTACCAGTGGAAATGGGACTCGCCAGAGCCAAAGTGATGTTCCGCCCACAAGGAGACCGAAGAGACCACCATGCCCAGCACATACGCGGCAACCGTGCAGGTGAACAGCGCGCGAATGAGCGGAACCTGCCCCTTCCACAAGGCATGGCAGACTGCATACATCAAGAAGCTACAAAGAAATCCTACAAGAAGATAGGTGCCGTGGTATGCAATGTCTTCCCGCATGTTGCGCATCGGGAACATGGCGGCAGTAACCACGATGGTGTAGAGCAGCCAACCGCCCAACTGGAACGGCCAGAAAGAGCGAAAGCGCGACGTAGAAGTAACGTTCGCCACGTTAGACATTCTATGCGCGCGGTTGGCCGGACCGCGCACCGGCTCAGCGCATGAAATGCACGTTTCGTCGCAAAGCAGGAGCGGCTTATCGAAACCATCTGTAAATACGTCCCAAAGGCCCATTAGGCTTTCGCGCATGCGAAATTCATTGCGAGCTTCTCTCGGTTGTCTGGCAATGAGCCTGACGGTTTCGTTGAGCCAGGGCGTGTGCCAGCCGATCTCTCTTACGCCACCTGCCGGTTTCACATTTGCGGGGTACTGGCAGTGTTCCGGCAGCTTTGTCTCCAGCGGACGCCAGCATCGCTCGATCTATCACGGCGAATCCAGCGCCGATGGCAAATGGGTGGAGTTGACGGAGACCGATGTTGAGCCGAAGGGTTACGTCGGCCGCTATGAGCTGGGCAAGGATGCAGAACGCGACAAGCTGGTGTTTATCGACATGAACACGGCCGGCTACGGCATTTTCGACAGCCCAGGGTGGAATGGACGCACGCTGACGGTGACCAGCACAGATGTCCATTACTCGTCCGCGTCGCCCAGGAACCGCTTCCTCTATACGGTGCAGGACCCAAAGCACTTCGACGTGGAGTGGCAGTTTGAGAAGGCAGGCACATGGGCTTCGGGCGATATGCTGCACTGCGCTGCTCAGTCACCGCGGCTGGCCGTGGAGTATGAGCCGCTGGCCCGTAGCAGAGCGATGATGCAGAGCGCGTTCTCTCACGCATTTGCGCTGCCGACAGAGCCGCCGCCGCTGTCACTGCGGTAGATGCTGCAAAGCGTAGAATCACAACTGATGAGGCACCAGCCTTGCGGAGTTTTTCTGTGATAACGACACCTGCGCCGGCCGCGGCGCGTGATGAGATCGAGAAGAGCGAGCATGTGTCCGCGATGCGCGGCGCGGTTGCCTGGTCGAGTTTCGGGTTTGCGGTGCTGCAAAGCATCTGCACGTTTTTTGCTGCGGCAAATGGATTGCGCCTGACGATCGGGGTGGGATCGCTGGTGCTGAGCGCGGGCGCCACATCCTTTTTCAAGGATTTACATGCCGACGCGCTGCGCCTTCCGATGGTGGCTATCGCGTTGGTGGGGTCATTGGTGAACCTGATAGTGCTGGCGCAGATGCGTCGGCTGCGGAACCGGCCTGCCGCGCAATGGAGGCGGCAGACGCGCACTCCGGGCAAGCTGCGCAGCGAACGGGTGCAGTATGTACTGGCCATCGCGAGCCTTGTGCTAATCGTGGTAGAAGAGGCGCTGCACTATCAATTCCACGGCCATATCTAGAAGCTTCACGGGCCTTTCGAAACAGCCGTCTTCCCTGCCCCGTTGGTGAGATTCTCCAGTTCATCGAGAGTGTGGGGCCAGTCTTTGCCGAGCAGGCGTGACAGGCTTCGATCGGCCAGGACGCGGCCTTCCGTCTGGCACTGAGCGCAGTAGTTGGTTTCGTTGTCCGCATAGCGAATCCGCTGGATAGGTTGGCCGCACCGCGGGCACGGAAGGCCATAGCGGCCGTGCACCGCCATCTCCGGCCGAAACGCGGTTACTTTTTCCGGAAACTCGCGTCGGGCTTCTGCGGTAAGCCGATCGATCCATAGCTGGAGCGTTTCGCGAGTGGCTGCGAACAGCCGCTCCCATTCGTCCGGCTCCAGCTTGTGGGTCTGGAGGATGGGCGAGAGCTGCGCGGCATAAAGAATCTCATCGGAGTAGGCGTTCCCGATGCCGCTCACGATGCGGGGATCGGTCAGCGCGCGCTTCAACGTGCGGTTCTCGGCCATCAGAGCCGCGCGAAAGCCCTCCATGTCTGAGGAGAACACCTCGATACCGCCGGGATCGATCGAGTGCAGCGCGTCGTTGCCGCTGAAGAGATGCAGGGACGCGCGGCGCTTTGTGCCGGCTTCCGTTAGAACGAGCGATCCATTGGGAAAGTCGAAGGCGGCGAGGCTATTTCTGCCGGCGAGCTTTGCCCCGTGCGGACGCCAGTGGAGGCGCCCCGCGATCATGAGGTGCAGCACGAGCCAGAGATCGCCTTCTACGCCAATGGCAATACGCTTGCCGATGCGACGCAGCTCGCGAACAGCGCGGCCTTCCGCATTTGCGAGAGGTGGCTGCACGGTGCGCAGCAGGAACGCGCTGGCGATCCGCGCCTGCTCAAGCGGCTGGCCGATAATGCGCGGCTCGAGCGCGGCGATGTATGCAGTGATATCCGGGAGTTCGGGCACGGCCTCACCAGCTTGCCCGCTCGGGACGCGAGCTGGCAAATGCCAGACCGCTCAGCCGGCGACTTCGACCGAGGGGGGCGGAAGATGCTGGTAATCGTAGGCCTCAAAATCGACGATCGGTATCTCGGTGAAGTTCTCCGTGAGGGGCGGCGACTGGATGGTCCATTCCAGACCGGCGGCCTGCCATGGGTTTGCATCGGCGATTTTGCCGTAGCGCAACGACCAGATGAAATACACCATCGGCATGAGATAGCCGATGGCGAGAATCGAGGCGCCGGCGGTAGAGAAGACGTTCAGCACCTGAAACTCCGGAGGATAGGCGTGATATCTCCGCGGCATGCCGAGATAGCCCAGGATGAATTGCGGGAAGAAGGTGAGATTGAAGCCGATGAAGAGGACGACGGCGGCAAGCCTTCCCATGGATTCGGGGTACATGCGGCCGGTCATCTTCGGCCAGTAGAAATGCAGGCCCGCCATGACCGCGCTGACCATGCCGCCGACCATCACGTAGTGAAAGTGAGCCACGATGAAGTACGTCTCGGTGAGGTGGATGTCCATGCCGAGCGACGCTAGAAAGACGCCGGTGAGGCCGCCCATGGTGAAGAGGCCGATGAATCCCAGCGCGTAGAGCATGGGCGTATCGAAGGAGATAGAGCCCTTGTACATGGTGGCGGACCAGTTAAACACCTTGATCGCCGAAGGGATCGCAACCAGCATGCTCATGAACGAGAAGACCAGAGCTGAATAGTTGGAGATGCCCATGATGAACATGTGATGGGCCCACACAAGAAAGCTGAAGACGGCGATGGCGACGGAAGAGAACGCAACAGCGGTGTAGCCAAAGACCCGTTTTCTGCAGAAGCAGGCCACGACCTCGGACATGATGCCCATGCCGGGGAGGATCATGACGTAGACGGCGGGGTGCGAATAGAACCAGAAGAGATGCTGGAAGAGCAGCGGGTCGCCGCCCAGGCGCGGGTCGAAGACGCCGATGGAGAAGAGGCGCTCAAGCACGATGAGCACCATGGACATGGCGATGACCGGAGTGGCGAGAACAAAGATGATGGCGGTGGCGTAGTAGGACCAGATGAAAAGCGGCAGGCGAAACCAGGTCATGCCGGGGGCGCGCATGCGGTGAATGGTGACAATGAAATTCAGCCCGGTAAGGATGGAAGAGAAGCCGGCGACGAAGATCCCCATGGCAGCCGCGATGACGTGAGTATTGATGTAGTGGGTGCTGAGGGGTGTAGTAAAGGTCCATCCGGTATCCACGCCGCCAAAGATGATCATGTACAGCTCAATGCAGCCGCCTGCGACAAAGAGATACCAGCTCAGCAGATTGATCTTTGGAAAGGCGACATCACGCGCGCCGATCATGAGCGGGATAAGAAAGTTTCCGAAGACAGCGGGAGCTATCGGCACCAGGAAGAAAAAGACCATGATGATGCCGTGGATGGAAAAGAGCTTGTTGTAGGTATCGGAAGAGACCAGGTCTCCAATCGGCGTCAGCAGTTCAAGGCGAATGAGTGCGGCGGCAGTACCGCCGATGATGAAGAAGAAGACCGTGGTGAGGAGATAGAGAATGGCGATGCGTTTGTGGTCCTGCGTAAGCAGCCAGGACTTAAGGCCATAGTCGGTGGTGAGGTAGTTCTCCGGATGTGCCGGGGCCAGTTGCGACGCAGTTGCCATGGCAGGATCGCTCTCCTCGCTGAACAGGCATGAGGTTGGGCAGTTTGAGTTG
The DNA here is from genome assembly GCA_036376445.1 of Acidobacteriaceae bacterium. Lineage (GTDB taxonomy): Bacteria > Acidobacteriota > Terriglobia > Terriglobales > Acidobacteriaceae > KBS-83. The sequence continues at coordinate 2,262 of DASVAI010000041.1, read as the reverse complement.
CTCCCCAAATGGGGGAACTCCAGGTATGTCTCTCTGGTCACACGCTACGCCGCGCGAAAGTCGGTATGCTATGACTTGAGTCATAGCTTTCAAGCCGATGCATATGACGTCGCAGCGAATCCCGGCCCTGCAGCGAACTGCGCTCTTCGGCAGCCTCAGTGAAGATGCGCTCGCAGACGTGGCGCGGCGGACGACGGAGCTTCATCACCGGCGCGGCGAGATGTTGTTCCTCTCCGGCGAAAATGCAAAGGGCCTCTTCGTGGTCGTCTCCGGAAAAGTGCGTGTCTTTCAGCACAGCGCAGGGGGCCGCGAACAAGTCATGCACATCGATACAGATGGATCGGTGATTGCGGAAGTCGCCGTCTTCGACGGCGGCCCGTACCCGGCGACAGCCGCGTGCGATACGGAGGTGGACGTGCTGTTTATCTCCAAAGATGACATGCATGCGCTCTGCGCACAGTATTCCGACCTGGCGCTGCGGGCGTTGGGGCTGATGGCTCAGCGGGTGCGGCGGCATGCACAACTTGTGGAGGCACTCTCATTCCATGAGGTGGGCCAGCGGCTCGCGCTTTTCCTGCTCGCGGAGGCGCAGAGGACGGACGCTTCGGCGGGCCACAGGATCAGCTTTTCTCTGCATCTCTCGAACCATCAGATTGCGAACCGCATCGGGTCCGTCCGGGATGTGGTGGCGCGCGCCTTTGCGCGGCTGAAACATGATGGCCTGGTGGAGGCGCAGGGGAGGACCGTGATCATCCCAGATGCGCGGGCGCTGAAGCGGTACGCAGCGACTTCGAACCGGTCTTCGAATAATGGCGCTTTGCGGAAGTTCGCCTAACAGCGCGCAATATATTGCCAGTACCTCTTATCCAGCCGATAACTGGACACCACTCAGATTTGAACGTGTAACAGAATCCCCTCTAGAAGCCGACTATCTGACCTCGTATCTCAAAGCGGGCGGCTAACTTAGACCCGGAGCTGACTTAGCCGGCGTGCTAAAATCGCGGCACTTCAGGAGCGGTTGCTTATGCAATCGAATTTGCCAGCTCCTCCTGTATTCCGGTTTGGGCAGTTTGAGGCGGACGTAGCCCGCGGCACACTCCGCCGCAATGGCCTGCGGGTCAGGCTGGCGGAGCAGCCCTTTATGGCTCTGGTGCTGCTGCTGGAGCACGCTGGCGAAACGGTCACCCGCGAACAACTCCGTGAAAAGCTGTGGCCGCAGGATGTCTTCGTCGACTTTGACGGCAGCCTGAACGTGATCGCGAAGAAAATTCGCCAGGCTCTGAACGACGACCCGGCAAATCCGCGATTCATTGAGACGATCCCCCGGCATGGCTATCGGTTTATAGCGCCAGTCGCCGTGAGTGTCCCGCCCTTTGCGAGGGCGGAGACGGATGCATTGCTCGCGACGCCGGTGGATGGGCCGATAGCCGATGCCGCGACGCCAATTGCACATACGGAAGAAGCTGCTCGGTTATGGCGTCACGCCTTTCCACCCCCATCTCGTTCGAAAAGCTATGTTGCGATCGCGGTGCTATTGCTGGGGGTTCTGGCAGTCGTCGGCTGGTATTCCCGCCACGCAAATAACCGGAGAACGAAGTCAGTCGCGAAAGCTATTGCAGCGGCGGCCGTGCCGGTACGTCGCTCGGTGGCGGTGCTGGATTTTCATAATCTTTCTGCGGATTCGACCGATGCCTGGCTCGGGCCGGCTCTTACGGAAATGCTGCGAACCGAGTTGGGCAGCGGTGAGACGCTGCGCATGGTTTCCGGAGAAGACATCGCCAGCCTGCATGCCACGTCCCCCTGGTCCGCCGCGGGCAGCTTCAATGCGGCGACAGCGGGGCGGCTGGGAACGGCGCTGGACGCCGACGTGCTGGTGGTGGGGTCGTTTGTGAGGATTGCGCGACGCGATGGCAACCAATTGCGTCTAGACGCGCGCATGCAGGAGGCGAAAACGGGCGAGATCCTGGCCGAGGTAGCAGAAGTTGGCAGCGACCGCGATCTTTTTCAATTGATCTCGCGCATGGGAGGACGGCTGAGAGGCCATCTGGGCGCCGGCGCTATGGACCTCGATCCCGCAATTACGGCGGAACTGCCGGCTGACGCGCAAACCGCGCGGCTCTATACGCTGGGGCTGGTGCGGTTGCGGGAATTCGACGCCTCGTCGGCGAAGGAGTTGCTGCAGCAGGCAGTGGCGGCCGAACCGAAGTTTCCGCTGGCGCATGCGATGCTGGCCCGGGCCTGGGGCGCGCTGGGTTATGAGCA
>DASVAI010000031.1:0-8148 GCA_036376445.1 Acidobacteriaceae bacterium | reverse complement strand
AGCCAGACCCAGCCGCCATCGAAGATGTGGTGGACGGCTGCGTCTTCGGGCGGATAAGGAAGCTGCACGCCGTCGCGCGCGGGGCTGAGCTGCGGCGCTCGGCGAACTCCGGTGAAATGACTGTAGAGCGCCTGCGTGGATGGGTAATGCGCGAAGCGCGTTTCCTCTAGATGCAACAGGCTATGCAGGCAACCGCGCGGGCCGGTGGCGTCGACGACAAATGAGGCGTGCACGGCTTGCTGCTGGCCGCCCTGTATGCCGGTGAGCGCAACGCCATTGTCGTTTTCGGCGAACGACATCGCCCTCCATTCGTCGCGATATTCAACCCCGATCTGTTGTGCCTGATCGAGGAGAAAGTGATCGAAGCCGGCGCGATACCAGTGCGTGTCCGCGATGGCGTTGTGCGGACTCGCAGCGACAAGAAAATGATTCTGCGCGGTGGCATGCCATGGCTCAGGCTGGGCGAGGTCGTGATGGAAAAACGAGAAGCCGCGCTTGAGGCCGCACGGTAAATGAGAATACTGCTCCTGCCATGGGCCCCACTTTGATAAGTGCTGTACCGCGGGCAGATCGTAGCGGCGCGCAAGCTCTTCGAGGAGCAGGTTCGAAAGCGGTGTGGAGGATTCGCCAATGACGACGCGGGGATGGCGGCCGCGTTCGAGCAGAACAACGGAATGGCCGAGTCGTCGCGCGATCATGGCGAAGAGCGAGCCCGCGAAGCCGGAGCCGATAACGGCGATGTCGTGGTTATCTGGCAATGGCGCCTCCACAGATTTCGCAAGGCACTTCGGCGGCGAGCGATTGAGAGCGATTCATAGCCGCGATGCGCGCGATGCGCTGCGGGCGGCAGGCGGGGCAGGCGGCGACTCGCTCGATGTCCCAGAGGTCTACAAAGACACGGCAGGGAAAAACCCGGCCCGGGAGAACCCGGTCCTGGAAGACGCTCGCTCGATTGCGTTGTATGCCGTAGTCCAGCGCCTGCTCGACGGTGCGGAGGTCAGGCGGGACGAAGTCGCCGTTTTGCAGTAGCGGGTCGGTTGCGCCGTTGCCGGCGCGGGTGGCAATCAGGGTCGTGGCGGTTGCGCCGCAGTCGAATGCGAAATCGAGCGAGCGCTCGGCCCAGTGGAGCGCTTCCTCGCGCGGCGTGAATGGAGGCTGCACCAGGATGAAGACGCGAAGATCGATGCTGTTGGTGCCCAGGCGCTCGGCTGCGGCGGCGAACTGGTCGAGGGTCATGCGTTTGTTGAGGCGCTCGAGCGCTTCTGGGTGCACGGTTTCGAGCCCCATCGCGACTTCGAGTTGGCCGCTGAGCAGATCGCGAAAGCGGAGGCAGCGATCGCCCACGAGGGAGGGATGGCTTTCGACAATGACGCGCTCGAAGGAGGAGACGCGATCGGCGATGGCCTGGTAGTCCTCGGGCGGGATGGCGTGCGGGTCGAAGAAGCTGCCGCTGTTGTAAAGCTTGATGTGGCGAGCGGAGGCCAAGCGGGGGAGCGCGTAATCGATCTGCTCGGGAATGGTACCGGAAGGGACGGATTCGATAAGGGTGTTGCGCCAGAGGTCGCACATGAGACAGCGCCAGGGGCACTCGCGATTTGTAAGCAGGATGGTTGCGATTGGGACGAGCTCGCCGGTGGCGGTGCGCTCCTGCTCCACGAAGAAGCCATAGGGGCGGCGTGGGTCGACTGCATTGCGTTCCGGCCGGCGGTCGAGAATCCACTGGTCGCGCGCTGAAGCGCGGTCAGGGTACGGCGTGGGCGTGACCAGTCTCATTGATACAGCGAGAGAAACTGCCTGCGGTAGTCAGATTCGCGGAAGGGGAGGGTCTTCCGCATGGCGGGTTCGGGCATGGCTCCGTGCTGGAAGCGGCGCTTGGGGAAGACGGGCATCTTGATGCCGGTGACGGCTTCGACACCATGAGAGACGATTTCGCCCTTCAGCTCATAGAGCCGTTCGACGCTGTACTGCGTGAGATCGATGAAGGGAATGGATTCCGCAACAGCAATGACGCGCGGCCGGGTGAACGGGCTGAAGCCGGTAAAGGCGAAACGTCGCGCGGGGGCGTAGCTGCGCGCATAGGAGCGGCTGAGGCCGCCGCTGTAGGTGAGCGAGTGCTTGATCTTCCCGACGCCCCAGCCCTCCTGATAGAGCATCGGGTTGTGAATCACGCTGCGGATGGTGAGTTCGGGATTCTCCTCAATGGGGTAGTCCTTCAGGTTCTCGTCGCCGCCTTCTCCATCCAGCAGGTAGCGCCACTCGGGATAGCGGGCGCGAATGCCGCGCAGCAGCGCGACCGTCATGGATGCGGACTGGACATCGAGCGCTTTGTAGTCTTCCAGGATGCGGATCGTCTCGGCGACATCGATGGAAGCTGGATCTACCGTGATGGTTTCGAGGAAGAGAGAGAGCCCGGTGGCGCGGAGAAACTCGCGTGCCTGTGCGACATCGGGGCCATTGCCGAGGTCGAGAACGAACGCCTTGAGGCGGCCCAGATTCATGCCGCGGATCTTCATGACGTGATACGTCGTGAGAAATACGCTACCGCTGTCGATGCCGCCGGAGAAGCAGACGCCAATCGGCGCAGCGGCGGGCACATGCTCCAGCCAGAGTGCAATCTCATCTGCTGCGGCGCGAATATAGCGCTCGCCGATGCGTCGGGCATCGGGCTCCATGGTGGCCATCTCGGGCGTGAAGAAGCGGGTGTAGACGGGGTCAGGATCGGGGCAGCCGATGAGTTCGATTTCGACGACATGATGCGCGGGCACCATGCGGGTGTAGGCGGGATGAAACTGGTCGGCGATGCCTTCTGAATCGAGCCAATGATGGATCGCGTCAATGCGATCACCGACAACCAGCACGGGGCCGTCCTTCTTCTTGGCGAGGAAGTAGCGCAAGGGCCGGTCGAGTGAGCGCGCGAGCCGCACCGTTTTGCCTACCTTAGCGATGAGCGCGAACGAGCCCTCGATCTTTTCGACGGCGGCAGCTCCGTGCTCCGCGAACAGCGCGCGCGCGGCTTCGGTGGAAAGACCGTAGAGTTCGTTGGCAGATGGATCGGTGAGGTCGACAACGCGTTCGATGTAGTGGTCCAAAAGCGCCTCGCGAAGCAGTTCGATTCAGTATGCAGTGTACGCCGGCGGATGCGGGTCAACCTTTCGATGGAGGCCCTCTGGAAGACGCGTTCGAAGGCAAACTGCTCTATATAATCGTTGCGACTGCGCGCCGGGATGACGCCGGCGGAGCCAGCATTCTTCGGGGAAAGCAGCAACTCTTTTGAACCACACACACACTTCTCGAACCGCCCTCCTGGTTTGTACGTTCCTTATTTCGGTTTCCGGCTGGAGCAGCGATACACCGAAAGCTAGTGCGGACGCAGCGCGCGCGAACAACATCGGCGTGGCGCTGATGAATCAGCAGCTACCCGGCAAGGCACTGGCGAAGTTTGAGGAGGCGCATCAGGCGGACCCGTTGTCGGTGGTCCCGACGGTGAACAAGGGGATCGCGCTGATCTATCTGCGGCGGCTGCCGGAAGCGGAGCAGACGCTGACGACAGCCTCGGCGGCTGACGCGAAGAATCCGCGGGCGTGGTACAGCCTGGGGCTGGCGCAACTGGATGCGGGCAACCAGGCCGGCGCTCTGAAGTCGTTTCAGCGCGCGGCGGAGATCGATCCGAAGAACGCCGACAGCCACTACTACGTGGGGACGATCGATCTGGCGCTGCGAAACTACGACGAGGCGGTTGCAGAGTTCGAGAAGGCGCTGGCGATCAGTCCGCTGCATGCGTCCGCGCAATATGGACTGGCGCGAGCATTGCAGCGCGCGGGCAAGGCCGAGGATGCGCGGAAGAAGTTCGTGCGCTTCCAGCAGATTACGCAGAGCAAGATCGGCACCATCTTCAGCGACAACTACGGCGAGCAGGGACGGTATGCGACCGCAGAGGACATGATTGCGCCGCCGGTTGCGGTTGGCTCGATGATCCCGGTGACGTTTGTCGCTGCGGGCCCGGGAGCGGCCAAGGCTGTGAATGGAGCCGGCGCGTGCATTCTCGATGTGGAAGGCAATGGCGGGAAAGACATCGTCGAGATGCAGACCGGCGAGAACGCGATCCAGGCCTATCGCATTGGCACGGATGGCGCGACGACGCCGATCGATGCGAAGCAGACGGGGCTCACGCTCGAGGGCAATGGCGTGGCATGCGCTGTGGGCGACTACGACAACGATGGATTGCCCGACCTTGCGGTCACGACAGAGGACCGGGTTGCGCTGTTTCACAACCTCGGCCACGGCAAGTTTGCGGATGTAACGACGACCGTAGATGTTGGACAGCGGAACCATCCCGCGGGACTGACGTTTGTGGACTTCGACCATGACGGCGATCTCGATCTGCTTATCACGGGATCGCCGATCGAGAGCGGCAAGGGCGCGAATGTTCTGTGGAGAAACAATGGCAACTCCACATTCACGGAGTGGACCGAGCCGACCGGGCTAGCCGGCAGCGGCAAGACGACCAGCGCGATTCTTTCCGACGTCAACAATGATCGCGCGGTCGATCTAGTCGTTGCGGGCGAGGGGTCGCCTGCGATCTTTGAGAACCAGCGCGAAGGCGCGTTCAAGCACGTGCCTCTGTATGACGACGCGGGCCTGCCGACGACGCGGGGCGTGTCGATATTCGACTTCGATAAAGACGGATGGATGGATGTAGCAGTGACACATGCCGCTGCGCCGGGGCTGACGCTGTGGAAGAACCTGGACGGAGAGAAGTTTGAGCGCGTTCCGCTGCCGATGGGCGATGCGACGGCTGCGTGGGGATTGACGGCGATCGATATCGACAATGATGGCTGGATCGATCTAGCGGCGATCGTGGAGACGCCGCGGGGGGCGCGCCTGCGCGTACTGCGCAATCGCGGACCGCAGGGCTTTGAGGATGTGACGGCGGCGCTGAAGCTTGCCGAGATCGATCTGGCCGGGGCGAAGTCGCTGATCGCGGCGGACGTAAACAACGATGGCGCGCCAGACCTGATCGTGGCGCGCGGCAATGCGGCGCCGCTGGTGCTGCGCAACGTTGGCGGAAACAAGAACCACTCACTGCAGATCGTGCTGACGGGTCTTGCGGACAACAAGTTGGCGTTGGGCACGAAGGTGGAGGTGCTTGCGAACGGCAAGGTGCAGAAGTTTGAAGTCGCGGGGAGCTCCGGATATCTGAGCCAGGGAGCCACGGAGATTCTGGCCGGCCTGGGGACGAGCGATCGCGTGGACGTGGTGCGCCTGCTGTGGCCCACGGGCGTGCCGCAGGATGAGATTGATGTCGCGATCGACAAGCCGCTGGCGCTGAAGGAACTGGACCGCCGCGGCAGCTCGTGCCCGGTGCTCTTTGCATGGGACGGCACGAAGTACCGGTTTGTCTCCGACGTGATCGGCGCAGCTGTGGTGGGCCACTGGATCTCGCCGACGAGCCGGAATGCGAGCGACTCCGACGAGTGGATCAAAGTCGACGGGTCAATGCTGCGGGCGCGCGAGGGCAGGCTGAGCCTGCGCTTTGGCGAGCCGATGGAGGAGATCAACTATATCGATCAGCTTCGGCTTGTTGCGGTTGATCATCCGGAAGGCACCGAGGTGTATCCGGACGAGCGCTTCCTGAGCGAAAAGCCGTTCGCGAGCGGGCGGCCGGTGCTTGCTTCCTCGCAAACACATGCGGTCGCGGGAGCTTGGGACGACAAAGGAAACGATGTGCTGCCGCTACTTGCCGGCGTGGACCACAGATTTGTCCGCGACTTCACGAACCTGAGCTATGCGGGATTTGCGAATCGCCACGCGCTGACGCTGGACCTGGGCGCGTGGTCGCCGGAGCGTCCGCTGCGGCTCTTCCTCGACGGATACATCGAGTACTTCAGCGCCAGCTCGATGTATGCGGCGTGGCAGGCCGGCATACAGCCGGAGCCTCCATCGGTGGAGGCGCAGATGCCCGATGGAAGCTGGAAGAAGGTCGTGGGCGATATGGGATTCCCGGCGGGGCTGCCGCGGACGATTGTCGTCGATCTCACAGGCAAGCTGCCGGCGAGGACGCGACGGATCCGCATCCGGACGAACCTGCAGATTTACTGGGACCAGGCGCTGGTGGATAACGGCACGGACGACTCGCGCTCAATGCGTGAGTCGGAAGTGCCGCTTGCATCGGCGCGGTTGGCGTTCCGCGGCTATCCGAAGCAGATTGAGGGCGCGACCCCCGGCGATCTGACCTACGATTACCAGCAGATCAGTCTGACCGGGCCGTTCCAATGGCAGCGGGGCAACTACACGCGCTACGGCGCGGTGACGCCGCTGCTCACGCGACAGGACGATCAGTACGTGATCTTCGGCAGTGGAGAGGAGATCGATGCGGAGTTCGCTGATAGCGCGCTGCCCCCGCTGCCGCCGCACTGGAAGCGTGACTACTTCTTTTATGCGCAGGGCTATGTCAAGGACATGGACTTCTACGAAGCGCTGCCGTTCACCGTGGCGCAGATGCCATTCCGGCGGATGACCGGGTATCCCTATCCGGCGAGCGAGCACTTCCCGCAAGACATGCAGAGCGTGGACTACAGGTTGGATTGGAATGATCGCTTTGAGAGCGGGAATCGCGTGCAGCGGTATCAGTTCGACTACCAGCCTGCGTCCGAGCAGCCGGATCGTTAGAAGTATTCTTCGAGCGCGTCGAAGCGATTGACAGAGAAAAGGCGCTGCGGCGGCGTGGGCTGCGCCAGCTCCTCGTGCTCGAGTATCCAGGTGTCCGGGTGATGGACATAGACTGCGTTGAGGCCTGCCGCGAGCGCGGGATTGACGTCAGAGCGCGGGCTGTTGCCGATCATCCAGGTGGTCTCGGCCGCAAGGCCATGCCGGGCGACGATGTCACAGTAGGCTTCGGGATGCTTTTCGGGCGGGATCTCGATGGCGGCGAAGTGCACATGGATGCTGGAGCGGTCGATCTTTCGCTGCTGCTCAACGCGGTTGCCCTTGGTGACGAGAATGAGGCGATGGCGTCGGGCGAGTGCGGGCAGTGTCTCGGCGACTCCGTGGAGCAATTCGATTGCCTGGTCTGCAATGGAACGGGCGAAGCCGGCGATGTAGTGGCGCTGCGCTTCTGACGGGGGCGCCTCGGAGAGCTCCGCGAAGCAATCGATGAGTGAGCGCTCGAAGCTGGCCATGCCGTAGCCGTGGGCGGCGATGGTGGCGTGCTCGCAGCGGTTCAGCACTGCGCGGACTTCCTCCGCCGTGTGGCGGCCGTGGTCGAGGTAAGCAATAAAGGACGCTATAGCCCGTTCAAAATAGATGTTGTTGGCCCACAACGTGTCGTCGGCATCGATGAGAAGTGTCTGTGAATGCAGGGACATCTTCTCCGATGATCGCATGGCGGGATGGCTTGCCAAGGGTGTACGGAATCGTGTGTATTCCTCTGCGTCCCGAAAGGGCAACTCTTTTCGTACGAAAGGAAGACAAGATGCGTGGACTTCCATTGGTTTTGACGACGGGATTGCTAGCGGGTCTGGTGCCCGGAGCCATGTTCGGGCAGACCGATGCTTCCACTGCAGCCCAGACGACCACGACCAAGAAGGCGAAGGCGGCAACGACAATGCCGACTGACGCCGAGATTGCAGATGCCAAGGCGAAAGGCATGGTGTGGGCCAACGAAAAAACGAAGGTCTACCACAAGGATGATGCGGAGTACGGCAAGACGAAGCACGGCAAATTCATGACAGAAACCGATGCGCAAGCCGCCGGCTATCACCTGGCGAAAGCGTCTGGCGGCCACCATAAAAAGGCTGCCGAGCCGGCCGCTCCACCGCAGCAGTAGTCTCTGGAGATGCTTTCCGCCGCTGGGACAAGACCCGCCGGTGGAAGGATACTGACGCTTCCGTGCGATGGGCAGGAGGTCGGGCCATGTCTAGACTCAAGCCATGGCTAAATATCGATTGAAGGCTCTTGGCATTCCCACCGCGATTATTCTGCTGTGCGCGGTCTTCGTAGAAGCTGCATTTCACCTGGACCAGACATTGCTGCTGCAGATTTCGGGACTGCTGGCTCGGCTCACGATTGTGATCGCATTTGCATTCTTCCTGCGGGCGTGGCAGAAGACCGTCCTGGCGTACTGGTAGCCGGGACGCGTTCTCCACTCTT
>DASVAI010000023.1:0-4952 GCA_036376445.1 Acidobacteriaceae bacterium | reverse complement strand
AAGAGTGGGTTCCCGAGTTCCTGAAATACATGCACGATAACAACGTGCCGGTTGATTTCCTCTCCACTCACGGCTATGCCGACGAGAACTACGAGCACACCTTCACGTCCGCCAATCTGCCGCCCATGGACGACCGCCTTTATGCCGCAATGGCGCATGTGAAGCAGCAGATCGCCGCCTCGCCCATGCCCAACATCCCCTGGTTCGTCACCGAATGGAATGTCATCGGTATCGGCAACGCACGCGATACCACCTTCGTCGGCCCCGCCGTCGCCAACACCATCCGCGAATGCGACGGCCTCGCCAACATGATGTCCTTCTGGACCTTCGACGATGTCTTTGAAGAGGGCGGCGTCAAGCGCGAGCCCTTCGATGGCGGCTTCGGCCTCATCGCTCCTTACAGCATCCGCAAGCCCAGCTTCAACGCTTTCGCCATGCTGCATCATCTCGGCAACGAGCGTCTTGCCAACGACGCAAAGAACCTGCTCGTCACTCGCCGCGTGGATGGCACGCTGGTCGTCGCGGTCTGGAACATGGCCGATCCGGCCGGCGCGCACCAGCCCGGAGGCCCCGGCGCGGACAAGCGCGTCCAGCTTGTCTTCGAGCATGTGCCCGACGATGCCCCGGTCAGCATCACGCATCTCGATCCCACACACGGCAACACGCTCGCCGCATATCAGAAGATGGGCAGCCCGCGTTATCCCACCATGGCGCAGATACGCGACATGAACAAAGCTTCCAAACTCAGCCCGCCGGAAAAGACCACGCTCCGCGACGGCAAGATCGATATCGATCTGCCCGTGAACTCACTCGTCATGCTGGAGGTCAGCCGCTAGCGGTTCGCCGAAAAATCACTCGCACCGGATTGCCGCTATCGGCTCAATGCGCGCAGCACGCAGCGCTGGCACTAGGGAAGCCGCACAAGCAATCGTGCACAGCGCCGCAACCGATCCCAGCAGAATCCACGGATCGCGCGGCGATGTCTCATAGAGAAAGCTCGTCAAGGCGCGGGATACTAGCACCGCCGCAATCAGTCCTGCGGCTGATCCGACGACCGCCAGGATCATGTTCTGGCGGAAGATCATGGCCACCACCTGCTCCCGCCGCGCGCCCAGCGCCATCCGTATCCCGATCTCGCTTGTGCGCCGTGAGGTTGCATACGCCAGCGTTCCATAAAGGCCAATGCCCGTCACCAGCAGCGCGCATCCGGCAAAGAACACTGCCAGCACCGCCATCATCCGCTCCGCGCCCAGCGAGTTGTCCACCATCTCGTCGTATGTCGTGAAGATCGGCGCCGGAATGCTCGGCGCCAGTCGTGCCGCCAGCGATCGCGCTGCCGTCGTCACTGGCGCGAGTGGTCCACCCAGGCGCACCACAGCGCTCAGCGAAGGCTTCTCCTGCGGGTCTTGCATGATCGGCACATACCCGGTTGGCGGCGCAGGGGAGCGCATATCTCTATACTTCGCATCGCGCACCACGGCGACCACTTCGTACGATGTCTTCTCACGAGGATTCACCAGCGTCCGTCCCAGCGCCTCCCCCTCCGGAAAGAATGTCCGGGCCGCCGATTCATTCAGAATGATCTTCATTCCGGACGCTTTCGTATCGCTCCACCAGAACTCACGCCCGGCCCTCAATGGGATCCGCATCGTCCGGAAATACTCCGGCGCGACACTGTTCATCATCATCAGGTGCGGCTCCTTACCGCTGGCAGCATAGAGTCCGTTCCAGCCGCGGTGCGACAGAGGCACCTGCGACTGAAAGCTCACATCCTTCACGCCCGGCTGCCGCTGCAATCCCTCACCCAGTTGCCGGTAAACTTGCATCAGCCGATCGCCTTCCAGCGGTTGCTTATCCATGCTGAATGCGATGTTCACCAGCCCCTTGGGATCGAATCCCGCGCCCGATCTGTAGAGCTTCACCAGGCTCATCGTCAGCAGCCCAGCGCCCGAAACCAAAACCAGCGCCAGCCCAACTTCGGCCGCCATCAGAATCCGCGGCAGAACACTCCTCCGGACGTGCGCCTTGCTCGCGTGCTGCCCTTGTGAAAGATGCTCGTTCAGGCTGCCACCCGTCGCCTGCATCGCAGGAACCAGACCGATCGTCAACGCAGCTGCGGCCGCCATCGCGATTGCAAAGCAGAACACCCGGGCGTCCATGGACGTATCCAGCGAGCCTGCCTGCAAAGGACCGCTGCTCATCAGCATCGCAGCCAGCGCGCGGCCGGCCAGTGGTGCCGCAGCCAATCCCAGCACCGTGCCTCCAATGGCGATCAGCAGACTCTCGATGAGCAGTTGCTGCATCAGCCGGCTACGCGTCGCGCCCAGTGCCAGGCGCGTTGCCAATTCCCGCTCTCGCGAAAATCCCCGCGCCGTCAGCAGACTCGCAAGATTGAGACACGCCAGCAGCAGAATGCCGACGCACATCGCGAACATCGCCACCAGCGGTTTCCGGAACACGTAGCGCACAAAAGCAAATCCACGCGATCCCGTTTCCGCGGCGAAGTGGAAATGATGACGCTCCCCGTCGGCCACGTATGCGGCATCCCCCGACGCCTCCTGCAGAATCGGAATCGACACAGTGCGCAGCGCCGCATTCGCCTCTGCCAGGCTCGCGCCCGGCTGCATTCTCGCCATCACCGTTAGCCACCATGCATGCATGCCTGCATCGATGTGGTTTCTCGGTGCGTTGATGATCGGGTCAGTCGCGAGCGGGACAAAGATCTCCGGCCTGTGCGTTGGGTCCGCTCCGATAAAGCGCTTAGGCATCACTCCCACCACCGTGAAAGGCGTATTGGCGATCGTCAGTTTCCGCCCCACCACGTCCGGAGCGCGGCCAAACCAGCTCTCCCAGAAGGTTTCGCTGATCACGACGGCAAGCCCCGCTGGACTTCCGCCCCGCCGGTCGTCCTCCCGCGTCAGATAACGTCCCAGCAGGGGCGGCGTCTTCAGCGCATCGAAGAACTGCCCGCTCACCAGCATGCCGCGGGTATCCTCGTTGGCCGAGCGTCCGCGCACCTGCATCGTCTCCGGATCAAAAGCAAACACATTGGCGAACAGGTCGCGCCGGCTCTCCAGGCTGCGAAAATAGGGCGTGCAGAAGCTAAAATCCGGCTCCGGTCCGCCTTCATCAAAGCTCAGAACAGCGAGGCGGTCCGCATCGGGCGCTCGCAATGGCCGCAAAAGCAGCCCATTGATCATGGAGAACACGGCCGTGTTGGCTCCTGTTCCCAGAGCCAGCGTCACCAAGGCCACCGCCGTAAATCCCGGAGACTTCCTCAACAGCCGCGTCGAAAGCCGGATATCCCGAAGCAGGTTTTCCAGCCGGCCGAATTGCCGTACTTCACGCATCCGCTCATGCCAGCGTCCCGCATTGCCGAACGCCCGCCGCGTCGCGCGATCTGCCTCCGCCGGCGCCGATCCTTCGCGCAGCAGCTTCTCACGCAACAGAGTCTGATGAAACTCGAGCTCTTCCGCCATCTCGCGGTCCACACGACGACCACGCAGCAACGACTTCACCCGACCGAAAAATGCATGCAGCCCAGGAAACATGCCGGAGCCTCCATTCGAGTGCTCTCACCATACTCCCATAAATGATTTATGGGAAGAGTGCTGCTGACGATGCTAGTGCGAATAGGCGAATGGGTTGAAGGTCAGAACGTCGAAGTGTGCAAAGTCGCGGACATTGCGGGTTACAACAGTGAGGTGATGCACCCGCGCAGTGGCTGCAATGAACGCATCCTGAAAGAGATCAGGCGATTTGCTTACCATGATGCGCGCTGTTTCGCGGCACACATCTCCATCCGCAGACACGATGGCCATCGTCGCAGTCAGGCTGGCTATCCAATGGTCAAGTCGTTGCGCCATCGTTTGATTCTGACGTCTGGTTCGCTCTGCGCCTTGCTGCAATTCGAGTAGAGTGATTGCGGATAAACACAGGTCCTCCGGGCGGACTACGTTCAGCCACGCAAGAACAGCCCCATGCGGCCGTGGTTTGCGTGTTTCCGAGATGACATTGGTATCAAGGAGATACATTTACTCGTCTTCAAACCGGATCACAGGTCGGCTCTTCCACTTTCCGCGTGGCGGCAGATCAATCTCAAACCGGGGTTCGTCGGCCAGTAGCAAATCTTTCAATGTGGGCCGAGCGCGCTTCTGCAGCCGCTCCCATTCTTCAATGGGAACGAGAACTGCGGTGGCAACACCCCGCTTCGAGACCACCTGCGGCCCCTCATGCAATGCCTTGTCGAGGAACTCGCTGAACTTTGCTTTAGCCTCTTGGACCTGCCACATAGGCAGCCTCCTGACTAGTCAGGATACTAGTCAGGGGCTTGGCTTGCAAGCTGCTAATTGGCCGCCAACTGCCGTAGAACATACTGCAGGATCCCGCCGTTCTGGTAATAAAGGATCTCCTGCGGCGTATCGATCCGCACCTGCGCCCGGAAGGTCCGCTTCTGCCCCTCCGCATCCGTTACTTCCACCGTCAACTCGCGGCCGTTTGCGAACTTCGCATCCAGCAGCGCCTTCAGCCCGGGGAAGCTATACGTCTCCTCGCCTGTCAATCCCAGCGACTCGACCGTCGCGCCGTTCACGAACTGCAGCGGCAGCACGCCCATGCCGACAAGGTTCGAACGATGGATGCGCTCGTAGCTCTCGGCAATCACAGCACGCACGCCCAGCAGCCGCGGCCCCTTTGCCGCCCAATCGCGCGACGACCCCGATCCATACTCCTTGCCCGCCAGGATCACCAGCGGCACCCCGCGCTCGGCATACTTCACCGACGCGTCGAAGATGCTCATCTGCTCGCCTTCAGGCAAGAGCCGCGTCACACCGCCTTCTGTTCCCGGAGCCAGCTTATTGCGCAGCCGCACATTGGCAAACGTCCCACGCACCATCACTTCGTGATTGCCCCGACGCGAACCATAGGAGTTAAAGTCCGCCGGCTTCACGCCA
>DASVAI010000013.1:0-2802 GCA_036376445.1 Acidobacteriaceae bacterium | reverse complement strand
AGAGAGCCAGGAAAGAGCGCTCCCATCACCGGAAAGTCATGCCGCTGCTGTCCGGCGATGGACTGCTCTGTCCGTGATCGGACATTCACTTCCGTCGACCCGCGTCGCAAACCGGAGGCTGCGCCATTTTCCGCTGGCAGGCGGATTGCATGTAGATGGACGTGCTTGTGTGTTTTGGAGGGACGGCGTGAGGAACTTTGTCCACGATTTTCGTTTTGCGCTACGGCAGATGCGGCGGTCGCCGGGATTTCTGATTACGGCGGTGGTGACGCTGGCGCTGGGGGTGGGGGCGAATACGGCGGTGTATTCGCTGCTGGACCAGGCGCTGCTGCGGTCGCTGCCGGTGGAGAAGCCCGAGCAACTGGTGGTGCTGAGCGCGCCGGGCAAGGCGTGGAATGGACATACCGGCGATCATGGCGCCGGGGAAGATAAGTCGTTCTCCTATCCGATGTACCGCGATCTATGCGATCAGGCGAAGGTGTTTGATGGGCTGATCGCGACGTCGCCGGCGCCGGTGGGGATTGCGCATGACCGGACCTCGGAGGTGGGGGATGCGGAGATTGTGAGCGGAAATTACTTCTCCGTACTGGGCGTGCGGCCTGCTGTGGGGCGGCTGCTTTCGCCATCCGACGATACAGCTCCGGGAGCGAACCCGGTTGCCGTGCTGAGCCACCGCTACTGGGCCACGCACATGGGCGCAGACCCGAACATCGTGGGCAAGATGATCACGCTGAATGGGCACAGTTTTCAGGTGATCGGCGTGGCGCCGGAGAACTTTCAGAGCGCGGTGTGGGGGCAGATACCGGATGTGTTTGTGCCGATGTCGATGCTGGATGTGGCGATGCCCGGCAAGGGCAAGCGGCTGAGCGACCACACTGATCGCTGGATGAACATCATCGGCCGCTTGCGGGACGCCGAGACGATTGCGCAGGCAGAGGCGGGCGTTGTGCCGCTGTGGCATGCGTTGCGCGCACAGGAACTGAAAGCGCAGGGACGCGTGAACGAAGCGCGTTTCGTCGACGAGTTTCTCACTCATAGCCGCCTAATCATCGAGCCTGGCGCGCGCGGCCTCTCCTACAGCCGGGGCTCGCTGGAGATGCCGCTGCTGGCGGTGATGGGGATGGCGCTGCTAGTGCTGCTGCTGGCGGCGGTGAACGTGGCGAGTCTGCTGCTGGTGCGTGCCGCGGCGCGGGTGCAGGAGTTTGCGGTGCGCTATGCGATGGGCGCGAGCAGTGAGCGCATTCTGCAGCAACTGTTGATCGAGGGCGCGCTGATCGGGCTGCTGGGCGCCGCGGTGGGCATGCTGCTGGCCCCCGCGGCGATGCGGCTGTTGGTGCGGCAGATCGCGGCGGCGGATGAGACTACGGCATTCCATGCAGCGGTGGACACGCGGCTATTTCTGTTTGGATTTGCAGTGGCTCTGGGGGTGAGTCTGCTGTTCAGCCTGGCGCCGGCGGTGCAGTTGCTGCGGCCGGACCTGGTGACGGCGCTAAAGCAGAAGGCGGCAACGGCGAGCGGAGGCGTGCTGGGGCTGCGGCGGGCTGTGGTGTCGCTGCAGGTTGGATTGAGCGTGCTGCTGCTGATGGGCGCAGGGCTCTTTGTGCGGACGATCGAGAACCTGCGGCATGTGAATGCGGGATTCAACACGACGCACCTGGTGACATTTTCGGTGAATCCGGCGCTGGCGGGCTATGCGCAGCCGCAGATTCTTCCGCTGGAGCAGCGGCTGATCGAGACGATGCGCGGGCTTCCCGGCGTTCAGGCGGTTGGAGCAACCGACGATGCCATGCTGGCCGGGAACGATCAGGGCGGAAATGTAACAGTGGCTGGTTACAGTCCTCCGGAGAGCGAATCCTATGACGTGGAACGGAGCGTTGTGAACGCGGATTACTTCCACGCGATACAGCTTCCGCTGGCGGCGGGCAGGACGTTTACCGAGGCAGACAGTGCGACCGCACAGCCGGTCGCGATCGTGAACGAGACGTTTGTGCGGCACTTCTTCAAGAACCCGGGCGAGGCGATTGGCGGCCGCGTGGCGCGCGGCGGAGGACACAACCTGCACTACATGACGATTGTGGGTGTTGCGCGTGATGCGCGGCACACGAATCTGCGCGATCAGGGAAGGCCGACGTTATACACGCCGCTGGGGCAGGGAGATGCGCCGGGCCGGCTCTATTTCTATCTGCGAACGGCGACGCCGCCGCAACAGATGTTTGCAACGGTGCGCGGCACGGTGCACGGGATCGATGGGGCGCTGACAGTGGGCGAGCTTCGCACGATGGAAGCGCAGGTGGAGCAGAGCATTGCGAACGAGCGGATTATCGAGGTGCTGGCACTCGCCTTCGGCATGCTGGCTGCGCTGCTCGCTGGTGTGGGTCTGTATGGCGTGCTGTCATACACGACGATGCAGCGCACGCGCGAGATCGGCATACGGATGGCGCTTGGCTCGACGCGAGGGGCGATTGTGCAGCTGGTGGTTCGGGAGATGGCGCGGCTGGCCGTGGCCGGCGTGGTTATAGGGGTCCCCTGCGCGATTCTGCTGGGGCGCGCGCTGCGCAGCCAGTTGTTTGGCGTGTCCGCGGCGGACCCGCTGACGCTGGCTGGCGTGGTGCTGCTGATGGCATTGGTCGGATTGCTGGCGGCGCTTCTTCCGGCACGGCGGGCAGCGCGGGTGGAACCGATGGAGGCGCTGCGATCCGAGTAGAAAATCCGCGCGCGCCGGGTGCTGCCGCTACACTGCCGACCGCTACACTGCAAAGGCAGGAGGCGCGATGCGGATCGGGATTTGGGCAGTGGCGGTGT
>DASVAI010000009.1:0-4478 GCA_036376445.1 Acidobacteriaceae bacterium | reverse complement strand
GTGGCACGCATCAGTGCGTTCGATGAGCCTGCTGTACAGGAGGCTCTTCGGCGCTCCGCTCCCGAAGTAGTGATTGACGAGCTGACGGCGCTTCCGCGCGATCCGTCAGAGATGGATTCTGCCGCGGAGGGCGATCGTAAGCTGCGCCTCGAAGGCGGTGGCAATCTTTTACGCGCGGCCCAGGCCACTGGCGTGCGCCGCTACATCCAGCAGTCCAGCGGATTCTTTCTCAGGGCAGGGAAGGGTCTGGGCGATGAATCGGAGTCCCTCGCCGTCGATGCCAGTCCCAGCGTCGCAGCGTCAGCGCAGACCTACACACAGCTTGAGAAGCGCCTGCAGACGGCGCAGGGCATCGAAGGCGTCGCCCTGCGCTACGGATTCTTCTACGGCCCGAATACCTGGTACAACCCCGACGGAGCATCCGCCGATCAGGTGCGCAAGCAGCAGATGCCGATCATCGGCAAAGGCGAAGGCGTCTGGTCATGGATTCATATTGACGATGCGGCCGTCGCCACAGTCGCGGCCCTTACATGCCCGGCCGGCGTCTACAACATCGTGGACGACAACCCGTCGCCTGTGCACGTGTGGCTGCCCGCCTTTGCGCGATTCGTAGGAGCGCCGGAGCCTCCGCGCGTCACGGAAGAGCAGGCCCGGGCTGCCGTCGGCGAAGACCCAATTTACTACCAGACCAAACTGCGCGGCGCGTCGAACAGGAAGGCAAAGGAAGTTCTGAAGTTTAAGCCGCGTATTCTCGAATGGCTGGCCAGCTGATCGCCTCATCGCGCCGAGTAGAGCCCTGGCTTGCTGCATTCACTCCGCTCGGCGATGCTGGTATTGATTATGTCTCTCTCGCTCGCTCCCTTCCGTATCGCTCCATTCTTCAGTCCGCGCCCCTGGGGCACCCGCGACCTCTCGCCCTGGTACGACCACCGCCCGGCCGAGCCGGTCGGAGAAGCCTGGCTGACCGGACCCCAGTGCCTGGTGGAGACCGGCGACCACCAGGGCCGCTCCTTGAGCGAGATGGCGGCCGCTTTCCCGGATGCGCTGCTCGGCCCGCACCGCAATGAGGTGGGCGATTATCCCTTGCTGGTGAAGATTCTCTTCCCGCACGAGAAACTTTCTGTGCAGGTCCACCCGGATGACAAGCTGGCCCAGCAGATCGGGCAGCCGCGCGGCAAGACCGAGTGCTGGTATGTGCTGCAAGCCGATCCCGACGGCGCCGTGGCGCTGGGGCTCAAGCCGGGCAGCACCGTCGAGCAGATGCGAACCGCCATTGCCGAACATACCCTGGAAGACATGCTGGAGCAGGTGCCGGTAAAGAAAGGCGATATGATCTTCGTCGACGCCGGCACAGTGCATGCCATCGGGCCTGGCGTCGTGTTGCTCGAAACCCAGCAGACCTCGGACACCACCTACCGTCTCTACGACTACGGCCGTCCTCGCGAGCTCCACATCGATCGCGGCATCGCCGCAACCCGGCTGCACACCGCCGCTGGCAAGGTTCCGCCAAAGAGCGAAGGCCCCCTGACTCGTCTCATTCAGCAGAAGTACTTCACCGTTGACCGTCTCGAAATCCACGACCGGCCGTTTCGCTCTGAGCCCTCCGCCTGCGTTCCACAATCTCTGGTGGCCGTCGAGGGCAAGGCTGTCCTCCACGCTGATGGCTGCCCGCCGGTCGAACTCGTTCCCGGACGGGCTGTTGTCGTTCCCGCAGCAGTCCAACGGTACCGAGTGGAAGCAGATGCGCGGACCTCGGTGATCCGATCCCAGCCCACTGTCAGTGCGTAACTTCTCTGTAAACCGAAGCCAGTTACGATAAAGATTCAGTACCCAATCTGGCGCGTTAGTTGCATACTCTCGTAACCCATCGTGTGCTTGAATAGGGCGAACTTCCCCATTGCGGAAAGCGACTGCCCATTTTGGGACAAATCGCCACTCCGGCCAGATGACCAATGGGGGGCACTCGACAGCCTCCCGGATACGGGGCAGGCCGTCTCCCGGTTGGGCGCAGAGAGGAACACTCAGAGTCCCTCGCAGCTCCTCCGGCAGCAGATGCGGAGCGGATGATGAAACGGTTGCAGGGCGTATCTGGCATTGGTGCACTCGTGTGGCTGCGTGCAATAGTTCTGCTGGTCGTCGCCTGCGCGGCTGGCCTTGGGGCTACCGCGCAATCCGTGCGACTGGTGCCCAGCACAACACGCTTCGCCGGCGATGGCTCCAGCGGTGCCACCAGCGACGTCGGCAACGCCAACACCATTCCGCTCAATGCACCCACGTATGCGGCGGCCGATCTTAGTGGGGATATTTACATCTCGGATGCGGGCAACAACTGCATTCGCCGCGTGGATACCACCGGCACCATGACGGTGGCAGTCGGCCAGCCTGCGGGCGTCACCGATACCTGCCAGAACGCCTCCGGAGTCACGACCTATACCACCGGAGTCCTCAATCCTTCCGGCATCGCGACCAATGCGGCGGGCGACTTATTCGTGGCCGATACCGGTCACAATTGCGTGCGCCGCATGAGCTCCAGCGGCAGCGGTATCGCTGCTCTGCAGCCGCTCATCGGCAACTGCACAGACCCGTCCACAACCTCTCCGGCGCCTGCTCCGGCGGGCGTCGTGCTGGATCGGGCAGGCAATCTCTACGTCGCCATCAATGATTCCGCCGATGGCATCTACCAGGTCCTCCGCAGCACCGCCGCCAGCGGATACAGCTCCGTCTGCCTGATGAGCGGCGCGCCCTCCGCCGCTGTTTCCACGCAATGCGCGGGTATCACCGGGGGCATCACGCTGAATGGGCCGCAAGGCCTCACCATCGATCCCGTCGGCAACCTCTACATCGCCGATTCCGGCAACGCCTGCGTGCGTGAAATCAGCGGCGGAACGCCCTCGACCGCAATGGGCAGATGCACCAACGACGGCAGCAGTACCAACAGCACCACACTGCAGACGCCGGTCAGCGTCACCTCGGACGCCGTCGGCCACCTCTATGTCACGGACAACGCCCCCGGCAAGGTCTTTGAACTGCTCGGAAATCAGCTCAAGCTAGTGGCCGGCACCGGTGGCACCGGCGTGTATGCCCCGATTCAGGAAGGTAAGGCGGCGATCTCCTATTCGCTGCTCAACCCGCACGGGCTCGCCGCCGACAAGGCCGGCAACGTCTATGTCGCGGACACAAACAACAACATCGTCCGCATCCTGACTCAGGGCCTCCTCTTTCCGGAAACTTCTGTCAGCAACCACAGCACCGCGCAGACCCTTTGGTTCGTGATCACAAGCGCGGTCGATCTCGCCTCCGGCCCGCGCGGTGACTTCCAGAGCTTCGGCGGCAATACCTGCAATGGCTTCATCAGCGCGCCCACTCCCGGCCAGCTTAAGACCTGCCAGATGGCGCTGCGTTTCGCGCCGACGCTGCCCGGCTTGCGCACCGCGCCGCTCATCATCACCGACAACTCCACCGCGCCCGCGACCACCTATCGCTTCGGCATGAGCGGCGTCGGCCAGAGCGCGGAAGCGATCTTCATTCCCGGAACGATCAAGTCGCTAGCGAAATCGCTGGCGACGCCCTCGGCTATAGCGATCGACAGCGCGGGTGACGTGTACTACGCAGAGGCGGATGGCGGCAATGGCTCTATCTCCGTGCTGCCCGTGGGCTCAACCTCTCCCGTGCAACTGGTTCCGCCAGGTGGCGGGATCACGACGCCAAAGGCGCTCGCGCTCGATGCCACCGGCAATCTGTACATCGCCGATGCGGGCACCAATTCCGTGTTGCGCTATGACGTGAACGGCAATCTCACTCCATTCGTTGCTGGCCTGGACAACCCCGTCGCGCTGGCGACCGATCAGCTTGGGAACCTGTACGTCGCGCAGGATGGCACAACTTCTGTCAATGTTCTGCAGATCTACGCCGGCGGCCAGAAGGCAGTCTATGCCGGAGGCGGAAGTACCTTGAACGCGGATAACGTACCCGCCACTTCCGCGAAGTTTGTTCATCCCTCAGCACTCTATCTCGATCCCAACGGCACGATGTACGTGGCGGATCAGGGTGCGTATCGCGTCTATCAGATTGCTGCCAGCGGAATGATTCATCTCTTCGCCGGGACCGGCACGACCACCAGCACCGATCCCACAACGCGGCTGGGCACCGCGCTTGCAGGAGTTGCCGGCCTGAGCGCCGACGCAGCCGGCGACATCTACATCGCGGATGCCGCCACGCACCGCATCTTTCTCGCCTTCAGCGGCCTGGCCCAGAACCCGTCCATTACCGTGCTCGCAGGCGATGGCGCGGCCGGCTATACGGGTGACAATGGTCCCGCCGACCAGGCCCAGCTCAATTCGCCCACGGCGATCGCCATCGACGGCGCTGCTGATGTCTACATCGCCGATACCGGCAACAACGCCCTGCGCGAGATCACCTACAAAGACCCGACGCACAACTTCGGCACTGTAAAAATCGGACAGACTGCCGGTCCGTGG